>DMTG01000167.1 GCA_003477345.1 Succinivibrionaceae bacterium
CACACTCATACTCCTTTCTGTTTTTTATTTACAGAAAATTGTATGAATTTCAATTAAATTTAAATAGGGGGTAAATAATTACAACTCACTTTCCAACAGCAACATAAGCCTGTACTTATGTCCTGATTCAGGAATAGTAAAACTCCTAAATCTACGAACGTCATTGTCCAATATATTTATAGCAATGGGAGACGAATGGAACCAGTACTACACACGAGGACTATACCACCGAACATACTTAGGATAAATTGTTAAAAAACACCTTTCCTGAGGATAGGAAAAGTTTATTCAGAATTTTTACTGATCAATGTCTGTTTTACGAAATCTGAGTTTGTTTTAAAGAGAAGATTAATGTTTTCTATTAAGAAATTGAAGTACTTAAAGTAACCTAAAATAGCTAAATCAACGGAAATTGCTGCAATTAAGAAGAAAAGGCGTTTACCCCCTATAGGCATTTTTTCTATATATATTGCAAAAACATAATTAGAAATTATAGTTATAAGCATTACTGCAAGATATGCTGGCTCCCCCCAAGCATAAAATACAATACTAGCGATTAAAAGGACGTAATTTCGTAAGTCTCTTCTAATTATTAAATAAATCGAACACACAATAGGAAGAAAGACATATAAAAATGTCATAGAGCAAAAAAGCATTTTTTTACCTAGTATTAGCGAAGGTGTCCAGGATTTTGTCCGCATCCCCCTGTAGAAATGAATTTCACGGCAAGACTCCTTAGAAAATATTTTTCTAAAGCCTAGCAGTTACAGTGAAAAAAATTTTAGGGACCGAATAGTTCTCTTTTACTTTTACTGACCAATGCTGGACATTTACTTGTTTTTTTTAAACTCAACTAATTCATCAATTTTTACTATTAAATCTTTCATTCCCTCTAAATTCTTTTTTAGTAATAAGGTGGATGAAGTATATTTAAAAACATTTATACCGAAAATCCTAATTACTTTTTTTGGACCACTATTTGTAATAGAAAATATATTCTTAATATTTTTTTTAAATAATTTTACAAAAAAATTTTCCGGATCCATATCATATAATAATATACCGTCTAAGAATTTAAATTTATACCCTTGCTTAATTTTTTTTATGATAAAAATCGATAATAAATACTCTCCAAAATAACCTAAAAATCTTTTTTCTTGGATATCGAACATATTACTATCAACTTTTTTATCAACAGAGTTTAAGACAGAAAAACAGAAATTATTATACTCAAAAAACAAATCTTTTCTAAAGATAAACATATTACAGCAATACATAATGCTACCCATAGAAAACTCATCTAATTCTTCTCTATAATCAGGAAAGTTTTCATAAACTGAAGAATAAAACGCATTCCAACAAACACGTTTAGCTCCAGGGATTGTCATTAAGTAATGCTCTCTTATATATGAATCATTTTCTTTAAATTTTTTTATATTGTATCCTTTGAGGACGTAACCATCATATTTGCCATCAATTTGTTTTAGAATATTACTTGATAGTAAATTAATGTCATATTCTGCACCATATTTTTTCAAAAATACTGGCATTCCACGATACCATGGCTTTCTTTTATCAAAACTCAATTTATCGCAAAAAACGAAATGCCTACGATAATGCATAAAACCCACATATTCTGGAGAGCCAATTTCTGAATAATGTTTCCAAACCCAATACTGAGCTGTTAGTTCATTATATTTTGGATTGTCCTCTGAAATATTATCTCCAGTATTATCTCCAATCATTGAGTCAAATATTTCGTTGGAGATCTTTCTTCCTGTCTGGATAGGTGTCAAAATATCTGATTTAAAAATTCTATGTTTTTCTTTATAGCTGATAAAAATTTTAATTTTTTCAGTCATTGTCCTTCTCTGCTTAAAGTTACGAACTCAACTTTTGCATTTCAAAAATTGAGTTAATAAGATCTTGGCATGGTTTAAACTAACAAAGTTACGGTATTTGGTACTGCATTTAAAGTCATATTACTTATTGCTGTTTAAGTATGCTATTTACTCTCATTAAGTCTTCAGGAGTATCAACACCAGCCTCAGGAGGTCTCTCAGTTACGGCAACTGCTATACTCATACCGTTATACATAAGCCTTAACTGTTCGAGAGATTCACACTGCTCTAACTCAGGCTGAGGCATTGCAGAATACTTAAGTACAGTAGATGCTCTGTAGGCATAGATTCCTATGTGGTGATAATGCGGGAACTTAAGCTTTGTTACAGAAGACTGATCAGCAAAATTTCCTCTTTCATAAGGAATAGGCGCACGGCTGAAATACAGTGCCCTGCCCTGCCTGTCAAATACTACCTTTACACAGTTAGGATCAAACACGTCTTTTATATTGTCTATTTTTGAACAGAGCGTTGACATATCGGCATCAGAATCAATCAGAGTTTTGGCAACTGTATCGATATGATCAGGATTAATAAGAGGCTCATCTCCCTGAACATTAACCACAACCGTATCAGGATCCACCTTCAGATTTCCGATCATTTCGGCTATTCTATCGGTTCCACATCTGCAACTTTTTGAGGTCATGCAGACAGTAACGTCAAGTCCTTTGAGAGCATCGCTTACTCTTTCATCGTCCACACAGGCTATTATCTGTTTTGCCTTGGATGTAAGAGCCTGCATACATACTCTTCTTATCATAGGCATGCCTCCAACCTCGGCCAGCGGTTTTCCTGGAAGTCTGGTGGAAGCGTATCTTGCAGGTATGGCAACAATATAATCTGACATATATTTTTCCTAAAGTATCCAAATACGGTTTTAGCTTTCTATTTTATACAATATCAGCTTGAATGTACTGATTCAGTGGCATCTATCTTTTTATTGAGCTTGTCTGCTCTTATTGTAACCTTGTTATGAGAAGATACTATCTTATCTACAACAGTTTCAAAGAAGAAATGGTTAAGCTGAGCTTCCACATTCATAACATAGACATTTTCATTCTCAAACCCGCTATACTTTACGGCATCCTTTGCTGTCATAACCACAGGTAGATCTTTGGCCTTACTGCTGATTTCAGCCTCCTCCACACGACCGTGATCAGGCACATTAATGCGATCTTTAACTACATAGCCGCAGGCGCTCAGAGTATCTTCAAAACGCTTCGGATTGCCAATTCCAGCCATTGCACAGACTTCAGTTCCTTCCTTCAGAACACCGGCAGCTCCATCAAATTTTTTTGGCTCAGATGGTATCAGGTGCATGGCATAGTCTCCGGTTTTTACAACTCCGTCACCATTGCATACCAGCGCATCAATTGTAGTAAGACGCCACAGTCCCTCACGCAGTGGACCTGCCGGAAATAAATGACCGTTACCGAACATTCTTCCAGTTTCCGCAACAACAATTTCCACGTCTCGATCTAATGAATAATGCTGCAGTCCGTCATCCGTAACAATCACATCAGCCCCTTTTTCTGCAAGCATAAAGGCCCCGCGGGCTCTGTCCGGATCAACCGCAACCATAATATCTTTGCCGACACTGCGTTTGATAAGCAGCGGCTCATCACCGCTTTCCTCTACCTTGCTGTCCATTTCCACCATCATTGGGTAGCTAGGGGCAGAACCTTTATAGCCACGTGAAATAAGCGCAGGATTATAGCCTCTTTTTTTTAGTTCTTTCAAAAGTGCAATGCATAAAGGAGTTTTTCCGCTTCCGCCTAAAGTTATGCCACCGACTACAACTACCGGAACAGCAGGAGCTGAGCTTTTAAGCACGCCTTTTGCGTACATTACACGCCTTGTGCAGGCAACGGTTGCATATATCCAGCTCAGAGGCATCAATGGAATCATTGCCAGAGAACCGAGTAAAGATTTTTTTTCGTACCAAATAGAATTTAAAAATGACACTTATCTCTCCTTAAAACAGCACCATTTTACAGCCTATATAGAATTTTTACAGATCCTCTTTCAAATTAAATCCAGCAAAGCCAATTAAACCTGTTAAAAAGTATAAACAGTATCTGAATTTATTATTTTATATAGAGCTATAACAATTTATTAATACTTATTAGTGTATATAATTGCTGTAAAGGTATTTTATATTCATCAACTTAGATAGAACTTATATCATCGGAAATTTCAGTAATTTTTCTGGATCCTAGAGAAAGAAGAACTGTAAGCAACAGCGGCAGACAGTTTTTTATCTGATTACGAAATAAATTTAGAGACATATTCTTATTTAAGGCAATTGACATTTCCACATGGCTGAAGCCAGGGGCTTTTCGGGCACAATTTGGTAAAAAGATAGAATTTAGAATCACTGCTGTATTTTATACAGCAGTTTTTTTATCTTTTCCCTGATTTCAGGGTAATTTCATAGATCTGCAGCGGAGTATTTATACGCAGTGGAAAACCTTCCCAGACCATAGTACCGTTTGATACCAGAAGCTGAGTGTTATCCAGGTAATAAATGCCCGATACAAAACCTTTGTTCATTTTAGCGGTCAGCGTTTTCAGAATCGGCAGCATTCCGCCGTGAGTATGTCCTGATAGAATCAGATCAACCTTATTCTTAAACATTTCTGCATAAGCAGGCTGATGGCACAGCATAATGGTTGGTACAGAAGGATCTATTCCTCGCAGAGCTTTGTCTGCGTCTATGCCCTCAAAGCCAAACGACTTGCCCTTTTCATCCATTACTCCGGCAAGATTAAAATAAAATTTTCTAAATTGCAGTTCTCCAATCTTCACAGAGGTATTATCTAAAATTCTTATTCCAATATTTTCATAATAGTTCTTCCAGTTTTTATATCCATGGTAGAACTCATTATTTCCTGATACCGCATAGACACCATCTTTTGCATAGAGAGATTTAAAGAGAGACAGCTTGCTGTCCAGTGCATCATACTTGCCGTCCTGATAATCTCCGCCTAGCAGGATAAGATTAGGCTTGAGCACATTAACCCGCTTAACAATGGCAGAAACGTCAGACTCAAGAGTAAACTTTGAGATATGCAGATCGGTAAGATAGACTATTCTGTAGCCTTCAGCCTCTTTAGGAAGAGTCTTCAGCTCTACTGTGATTCTTTCGATGCGCGGACTGGAAATTCCACCCATTACTCCATAAACACCTATCAGGACTCCTGCTACAAAGAAAAGGAAATTAAAAAATAATGATCCAGGAGCTATAAACTGATAGTCAGATGACCACTTGATTATTTTTCCTGCAAAATTTATAAAATCTCTGAGTACAGTAAGAGTGAACATTACAATCGTTGCAAGGCATGCCACTCCTGATACCAGAACTATCGGGCGAGGCATCATCTGATCGAGCATGGTTCCGCCAAACGGAATATACCAGTACTGTCTGAGGCAGAATATTATTACCACTATTATAAAAAAAGTCTTGATGCCAGATTTTATCCTCATTGGAAGAACAAATCTGAATATCAGATAAACAGCGATTACAAATGGATATAGTAAAAATAATTTCATTATTTATAAAAGTTCAGATGCTGATTTGTTGTATCAGTTAAAAAGTATACGAATAGACTCGAATAAATCAATCTATTTTTGATTATTTTTCTCTTTTTTAAGCATTGTTTACCGGCTCAAACCTTAAATTACAGTTTTTCAGATGATTTCATTGCGGTATAATATGCCGAATATTTTTATTGATTCTGACAGTCTAGATACTAGATTGATTTATACATAATTTTAAAGAGGCAGTTTCATGTTTAAAAAGCTTTGCTCTGCTGTGCTTATAGCTGTTCTAGCATTAAGTTTAACAGCCTGCTCTTCACTGCCAGAAGGAGCAAAAAAACCGGCAATGCAAATCTCATCAGTTAGATTCTCTGGTGATGAAGCCGGCTTTGATATAAATTTTATATTGCAGCACAACTCTCTAACTCCGCTGGAAGTTCAGGAGATCATCATAGATGTATCCGTTAACGGCAGACCTGCCGCTCATTATGAAGAATCCCCTTCATCACTGTTAATTCCTTCAGGATCTGAGATTTCCTTATCTAGAAATGTTAAGGCAAATCTGGTTGGCGAGATTT
>DMTG01000191.1 GCA_003477345.1 Succinivibrionaceae bacterium
CCATCCAGTCCATGGTGGCAGCACCATCATGAACCTCACCTAATTTGTGATTCTTTCCGGTATAGAACAGAATACGCTCTGTAGTAGTGGTCTTACCAGCATCGATATGAGCACTAATACCAATATTACGATATTGACTAATGGGAGTTTCTCTAGACATTTAAATTGAACTCCTAAAACTACCAACGGAAGTGGCTGAAAGCCTTGTTGGCTTCGGCCATACGGTGAACATCTTCACGCTTTTTAACTGCTGTACCCTTATTCTCAACAGCGTCCATCATCTCTCCAGCGAGACGAAGAGCCATGCTCTTCTCATGACGCTTGCGTGCAGAGTCAACAAGCCAGCGCATAGCAAGTGCATTGCCGCGTGCTGGACGAACTTCTACTGGAACCTGATAAGTTGCACCACCTACACGGCGGGACTTAACTTCTACATCTGGGCGAATGTGCTCAAGGGCTTCCTCGAACAGGGCGAGGTGCTCCTTGCCGCTCTTCTGAGAAATGGTATCTAATGCGCCATAAACAATGCTTTCAGCGACAGATTTCTTTCCGTCAACCATAACAACATTGATGAATTTGGCTAATAGTTCTGAATTGAACTTTGGATCAGGCAAAATTTTGCGCTGAGCTACGACACGACGTCTTGGCATTTATAAATCCTCGTTATTTCAGGGTTATCCAAAACTGAAACCTGAAAAAATTAAACTCTTTGTTTGGCCTTACTCTACGGGGATGTCTTAAGCCTTAGGCTTCTTGACACCATACTTAGAACGGCCCTGCTTACGATCTTTCACACCTGCGCAGTCTAAAGAACCACGGATTGTGTGATAACGAACACCAGGTAAATCCTTTACACGTCCGCCGCGAATCATAACAACAGAGTGTTCCTGAAGGTTATGACCCTCGCCGCCGATGTAAGAGGTTACTTCAAAGCCATTTGTTAAGCGAACACGGCAAACCTTACGCATTGCAGAGTTTGGTTTCTTAGGCTTAGTTGCATATACACGGGTGCAAACACCGCGCTTCTGAGGGCAAGCTTCTAAGGCTGGAACCTTGTTTTTAGAAACTACCTTTACGCGTGGCTTGCGAACCAGCTGATTAATAGTAGACATTAAATAAAATCTCCTGTTAGTCCGAAATGGACAGACTTTACTATATTCCGATAAAAAAGGAACTTCGTATTTTAATACAATAAAAAAAGATTAGTCAACAAAAATAATTAGACAAAAGCTTGCAGCATTTTTTTCTAAGGGACGCTATCTGCTTATTAATAATCATCTTACTGAAAAGCAAATCATTAATTTCTTAACCTAATACCAGCTTACGGTCTTTTCATTATTTAAGCTTATCTTCTCAAGCAGTTCTTTTGGAGAAATGCCCTCTTTTCCACTGCTGTCAGCAGTTACGTATTTCATCCCCTTAGGATCTTCCGGCATTTCCACATCAAATAAGACGATCAAATCCGATTTGCAACTGACGACTTTTAGACACGAGGCTAAACCTTCGCCTGAATAAACTAAATGAATCACTAAAACTCCATAACCGCTTTTGCGTTAGCAAGAATTTCTTCCAAATCAGGCTTCATAACCACCGATACCTGTAAATTATCAACAGGAATTAGTGAGTAAGTTTCTATTCCAAAAAGAGACAGTTGTTTCAGCTTTTTAAGGACAGTTTGATCTGCTGACATATCTGCTATGCTGTCCAGCATCTTTCCCTGCAGCAGCACTTTTACGCAGCCTTCCAGATCGACAATCGTAGTAGCTATGTCTAATCCCTGCTCCCACCAGTTATTCTCTAATGGATCTGAATTAAGTACTACTAATAAATATGATTTCATTACTAAAATTCCATCAGTCTATCAGAATCAATCGCTAAAACTGATAGTTCCATATTTCCGGATATGACAAAATGCGAATCTACCGCTTCAACATTTTTCCAGATTTGCCTGAATGCATAGCCACAAACAAAAAGCTTAATCTTAAATTCTTCATTTAAGGCCACAAATTCCTTCTTCAGAAGAGCGGCATCACCATTATTCATACTGCCGGCGATTTCGGCTGCTTTGCCGGTGAAAAAAACTCCCTGTATCTGATCTTTTGAAGTTTCTATGCACCTTAGCAGGTTGAGCAGGAAGGAGTGATTGCTTTTTTTACTTGGAGAGGACTTTACTAAAATTAAATATTTCATTTGAACTTGAACCTGATGGAAATCCGGCTGCCCATTCTTTAACCGTAAAAAGGTCAGTAGCATGCAGCCAGATTTTCAAGGATACTTAAATCTCTGCAATCACCTCGATTTCACAGAGAGCACCTTTTGGTAAATCAATGCCGCCTACGCAGGATCTTGCTGGAGGATTTTCTTTAAAAAATTCTGCATAAACAGAATTAAAATCTGCAAAATCTGAAATATTATTCAGGAAGCAGGTAGTCTTTACTACTTTATCCAGGCCTGAACCTGCTGCAGTCAGTAAGTTCTCAACATTTTTCAAAGCCTGTCTGGCCTGTTCTTTTATTCCGCCCTCTGCCATGGCTCCTGTTTCAGGGACGAGAGGTATCTGTCCTGATGCAAAAATTAAATTTCCAATAACTTTGGCCTGAACATAAGGACCTATAGCTGCAGGAGCATTTTTGGTTGATATTACTTTTGAACTTGCCATTTTTTCCTCTTATTAAGTTTTAATTTGTTCGTTCTAAAAAAAAGACTCGCAATTGCGAGCCTTTTTGTTATGACAGGTGTTTATGAATTCTGACCTATATTGGTAGTTGCTTCCGCAGCTTCCAGAGCAGCGCCAAGCTGTTTCTGCAGCTCTTCTGCAGATACATTGCTTTCAGCACTTTCTCTAGCCTGATTCATACGCTCGAGCTCTTCGCGACGCTGCTTGTGATACTTGTAACCAGTACCAGCAGGGATCAAGCGACCAACGATTACATTTTCCTTTA
>DMTG01000224.1 GCA_003477345.1 Succinivibrionaceae bacterium
AATGAGCCGCGTCAGCAGAGTGTGTCATATAATAAAGACCTAAATAACACAAATAAAACCTATGATTTTGCAGAAGTAGCTCTGGTAGACTGGCGCTCAGCCAATCACGCCGATGGTGTTCTGAGTTTTGATTATAAAGACTGTGACAGGCATGAATATCTAGATCTGGGATCATATGGAAAGGGCAGAGGCGGATGGACCAGCGCAAATCAGTCCTATGTTACAGAGGTTACCGATTTATTTGAAAACTGGGGCAATTACGGTTCTGCTGTATCAGATGTTCACAATCGCGGAGAACTGCAGTATTCCTATGAGACTGAAAATGTGCTTCTGTCTTTAGGCTATCAGTCTTCGTCTGATAACTATTATGTAGACGGCGCGGTTGATGTAAACGAGCAGTACACACGCGAGGCATCTTTTAATCACGATATAAGAAGTCAGGTAAAAGCAACCTATGGTATCTCCATGGTTATGGGCTTTTCTTCTAATTATCTGATGTCAGTGCCATTGTCTATGCGCTTAGGCTATGAAAAAATCAATCTGGGACTTGCTGATAATGTGTCAGCCTTAGGAGCTCACAGATCAAGTAACGGCTATGAACATTACATCAGTAATCATTTAAGCGATGACTCAGATATGTATGCCTATAGTGCAAGTCTCTCTCTTGGCAGCAGTTATAGAGGTTTATACTTTGCAACTGATTTCTCTGCACGAAATATCGATCTTAAAGATGGGGCGGTTTCCGTAGACGGCATTGAGGCGGTAGTAGGCTATGGCTTCAGCAATGGCCTGTATTTAGCGATAGGCTATCAGTACAAAAAATATAATTTCAAACATACACCTTCTAATCACAAAGATGCGGTGTCTGAAACTGTGCCGTTCCAGGTTTCTTATTCCTTCAATGACAAACTGAAGGTGTGGGGCGAGGCCAGAATAGATGCCGGCAGCGATTCTGAGTCAAATAAGCTTAACGGAGCTCAGGATAATATATATTCAGCCGGTGCCAGATATACTTTCTAGAATAGTTATCGAGGAACTTCGCATCCGTAGATAACGGCGCCTGTCTTTGAATAGTTTGTAAATTTTATATCTTTCTGGTGGCGCCTGATTAGTTCTTCAAGATACTGCTTGTATAACAAAAAGTTACGTATAGTATCCTGCATTGAGCCATCCATGCATTCTACCTTTATTCTGACTGCAGAAGGTGCATAAGAAGATTTTTCAACACCAGCATGGGTCTTGCTGCCGATAAACGCAAAATCAGCCCCTAGTAAGGCAATATTTTTAGGCTGCATATCAATTGCCAGCATTACAGCAGACAGCAGAACAGACCCTATTCCATTGAGCAGCCTGTAGGTTTTATCTTTAAAGAGCTCTGGCATCTGAGATAAAAGTCGGTCAGAAACCAGACAGTATTTGGGCCCTGGAAAAGGTTCTATTATGTTGCGCGGGGATGCTCCGCTATAGAATAAAGTGCTGTTTTTATAATTCTGAAAATTTTTAAAGAAACCTTTGCCTACATAAATTCCAACCCCGATATCATTGGTTACTACATAGTCTGGCACGATATTGATATTTTCTAACTCTGTTAAAGCAGTGTCTGCAGCTATGGTTTTATATCCCTGTGCAATCAGTTTCTTTAAGCTGTCAGTCTGCAGCTGAAGCGAAGGTCCTGAGCCTAGTACCAGTATATTAGGAGTCTTTTTTATCACTGAATCTGAATACAAGACAGCATTTTTTAGAATATCTTTGTTATTTAACATGCAGTTATTTATCTTGGAGACTGCGTCTCTGTTAAAAATTATCCTGCCATAGGCATCATCTAGCATGCTAATAAGTCTGCTTTTTAAATCATTGAATTCCTCAGGGGCAAGGTAAAGTTCAGAAAATACCACCACGCAGTTTTTTCTGATGGGATCTCTGTTGTCAGGAATTGTAAATACGACTCTAGGATCCTGAAAAATTCCGCTCAGGGTTTCATCTATTGATAAGAGGCTTACGAACAGCTGTGGATTTAACAGTATGATATAGACATGCTTTCCTGCAGAAAGCTTAGAGAGCACAAACCTGACTTCATCACCCAGTCCAAAACCGTAAATGACGACGTTTTCATTGAAATTTATGCTGCGGCATAAATGCTGAGCCTGAACTTCTCGGTTGTGTCTTGAAGTAAGCTGTCTGCCATCTACAATAAGGGTTGCTTCCAGACCCTGTTCAAGTTCTATAGCGTATTCATGAGAACTCTGGTATTTATCTAATTTTTCGACAAATAAACTGTTATTTTGTCTGAGTGCGCCAAGATTTTCGCTGAAAATATCCTGATTGGTTTTCTGGGAAGTTTCACTCATCTAGAGTTCCTCTGATTCTTCGTTTTTATAAAGTATAATTTGAAGTAATTGAAAAAAATCTAATTATTGCCTTTTTTGTGATATAAGTAAGTTAATGTATCGTTTTTTCGGTTGATAATATTACTGAGAGCATCTGGCAGATGAAAGGTTAGAATATGTCAGATAAGCCTAGAGATGGAGATAATAATGAACAAGTTCCTTAAATATTGCCTGATCCTGGCATCAGCAGCCTCTTTAACCGGCTGTGTCACCAATAGTGTGCCAAATAAGCTGTCTACTGCTGATAACCCATACGTTACATTTGACAGTAATTTTGAACAGTACAGTGAAGCCAGCATAATGGAGTTTGAAAAGAACGGAAAAATTACCAAGCAGCAGGCTGCAGAGTATATAAAGAATCATCCAAACATCGTAAGAGATTCCGTTTCTGTAAAGACTCTTTAGTGATCTGATTTATCAAAAGGAGTCGTAAAACCCTGTCCTTCAGGACGGGAATATAAGGCGCTAAACTAATCAGTGGTTGCTTTTCTGTAACTCGCCGCCTAC
>DMTG01000058.1 GCA_003477345.1 Succinivibrionaceae bacterium
CCGCCGCCGCCTGCCGGGATCAGAGCGTCAAGCTTAGGATCAGCTGCCATTAAAGCTTCAGCTGCCTTTGAACCGCCCTCTGAAGAGGTGCCTGCATACTGTGGCTCAGACAGTTTTACCTTGTCATTAGGATGAGCCTTGTTCCAGTTGTCTACGCCGGTCTTGTAGCCTTCCCATCTGCCCAGCCAGGTAGCATCGCCCTGCTCCCAGCCGATAAGACCAATGTTACGGCAGCCTTTATCGATTAAGATCTGAACCAGCTTCTCACCGTTGGCAGGCTCATTCTCATGAACTGCGCCGATGAAGTATGGAGAATTCTTTGCCATCTCATAAATATCAGGATTGTTCTTTTCTGAGATGATTCTGAAGAACTGGGTTAAATAAACGTCATTGTCATTGCAGGTCTTGATAGCAGAAGTCATTTCTGTATCAGAGGAGTTGCAGATGATAATTCCCTGACAGCCTGCAGCTACCAGCTGCTCTACGGAAGCTGTTACCTTCTCAGAAACGTGGGCCTGGTCAACGTACTGTACCTGTACGCCTAAAGCCTTTGCTGCTTCATCAATAACACGTTTGCAATCGGATCCTAAAACGTCTGTAGAAGACCAGATAGAAACACCAATTTTAATTTCATCGTTGTCAATTGCTGCTGCAGAAGAACTGAATGAGGCTAAACCTGCTGCAAAAACTGAACAAGCAACAAATGTTGCAAGCTTTTTCATTTTCATGGAACTACCTTATGACAAATAATAATATGCGCTAACTGCCACTGTACTGAGTGTGGTCTCAAGGCAGATCAGCCGCAATTTGTAATTTCCCACACTTGTGAAAAATATAGCATCATTATTTTATGCAAACGTATACGTAAATCACATTTTTCCAACTTTTTACTGCTACAAATGCACGATATCTATAATCTTAATTAAATATTTCAATAAATTAACCTCTAAGCGACAGGTTTAAAAATCATTTTATTTTGGGTTTCCGATCACTTTTTTACGATATTTTGCATAAGCAGAATTCTTTGCGTTTTTTTTTGCTTTTTTATCCCGAAAATAAGCCATGCAGTGCCGTCAATATTTTTAACCACTAAATTTTATTCTTTGCAAATCATTAAGATAAATTCGCTCTTGTATTTACATGCTCCAAATATTAATTTGTGATTATCTTCTCAGATTTACAACCGTAATATGTAATTTATGTGCGCATGACTGCATAATTGCAACCGTTTGCAGGATTTTCGGAACTCCTGCGACTATTCTTAATAGTACATATTTGCACTCTGTTTTAACTTTTCATTTACTTAATAAATATAGCTTTATTAAGTAAAGAGCTAAGTTAGACGCAAATGTGTTACAGAATTTTCAAAACGATCTGCAACAAACATCCGGTCCAGAACAGAGCAACTCTGAATAGACCGGCCAAGCGGGAAGGGTAAAAATGCCAAACTTAGACAAACTTTCTGGAGCGACCAAAGGATATATTGTTCTGATATCTTTGGTTTTCCTATCATGGGCAATCTTCAAGATTCTCACTCCAGACAACTTCGGATCCTGGACGAATCTAGTTAGCTATTTTCAGGCAAGTTTAATTACAACCGTAGGAGCTGTCGGTTTCTACTTTGTAATGGACATGGGAATGTTCGATTTCTCTATCGGCGCCAACATTATTCTGTCAGCAATCGTAGGCTGTCAGCTGGCAACAGGACTTGACCTTGGCTATATGGGACTTATTTTAGGCAGCATCGCAACCGGTGCCCTGGTTGGTCTCTGCAACGGCTATTTCTATGTAAAGCTGCGCATCCCTTCCATGATTGTTACCGCAGGTCTTGCACTTATCTATGAATCCATTGCCAACTACATGGCAGGCGGTGTCGAGCAGACCCTGCCTTCAGCCTTGAGAGCCTTCGGCCAGATGCCTGGCAACATCATAATGGCTATAGCTACCTTCGTGATTGCCTACGGTATTCTGAACTACACCAAGTTCGGCACCTACACCTACGCTATCGGCTCTGATGAGTTCGTGGCCAAGAACATGGGCATCAATGTAGACAAGTTCAAAGTCCTAGCCTTCGTATTAAGCGGCGCTTTCTTCGGTGCCATGGCAATTCTGACCATCAGCTACGGCTCCTCAATGGTTGCAGTTACCGGCATGTCCTCCATGAGCCGCAACTTCATTCCTACCATGGGTGCCTTCTTCGGTCTGGCCTTTATGAAATACGGCATTCCACTGCAGGCCATCATCTTAGGTGAGTTCATTGTAAACATCATTTTCTTCGGCTTTATTTCCCTGGGTGCTCCAACAGCAATTCAGGACGTTATCACAGGTCTTGCCCTTCTGGTAATCATTACCTTCACCACCAAGGTATCCAAAGGCGAAATCGTTAAGTAAAAAGGCAGAGGCACAAAATGAGCGAAATAAGATTACAGGTAAAGAACCTCTGCAAGAACTTTGGTATTACTAAAGCTTTGCAGGATGTTTCCTTCAATATCAACAAAGGCGAAGTCCATGCTCTAATCGGAGAGAATGGCTCTGGCAAGTCCACCCTTACCAATATGCTGACCGGAATTTACACCATAGGAAGCGGTCATTTTATTCTGGACGGCCAGGAAGTTGCTCCTAAGAATCAGGTAGAAGCCAACAATCTGGGCATCTCCATTATCGTGCAGGAGCTTGGTACTCTTTCAGGCCTGACAGTTGCTGAAAACATTTTCTTAGGCCACGAAGATCGTTTCATAACCTTCGGCTTCAGAAACACCAATGCCATGAATGCCGAGGCCAACAGACTCTTAAAGCAGTACGGCTTTGAGAGAATCAAAGCCAACCAGCTGGTAGACGACTACAATTTCGAAGACCGCAAGCTTATCGAAATCGTAAAGGCCACCTACTTCAATCCAAAGATTGTAGTAATCGACGAAACCACTACCGCCCTGTCTCAGGAAGGCCGTGAAGAGCTGTACAAGCACATGGAGAACATCAGAAAGTCAGGCAACACCGTGATATTTATTTCACACGATCTGCCTGAGATTCTGGCCAAGTCCGACACCATCACCGTACTGCGTGACGGTCAGTATATCGATACTGTAAAGAGTAAGGATATAGACGAGGAAGGTCTTAAGAAGCTGATGGTCGGCCGTGAAGTAACCGGCGACTACTACCGTTCTGACTACGGCGAGGCCGTCAGCGATGAGGTGGTCCTCTCCGTAAAGGACGTTACCGTCCCAGGCATCATAAACGACGTCAGCTTCGATCTGCACAAAGGCGAAATTCTCGGTTTCGGCGGTCTGTCAGAATCAGGCATGCATGAAATCGGCAAGGCCGTTTTCGGTGCCAGCTTCGACAGAGAAGGCAGCGTTACCCTAAGCGACGGCACTGCCATCAACGATATTCCTACCGCAATCAAGCATTCAATTGCCTATACCTCCAAGGACAGAGACAATGAATCGATTGTTATCAATCAGAGCATAAAGGACAATATCTGCCTGCCTTCAATGGGCAAGCTCTCCTCCGGACCTCTCAATCTGCTCAGCAAGAAGAAGTCCCGCGAATTTGCCGACAAATATGCCAAAGAGATGTCAGTCAAGATGGTCAACACCGATCAGTTTGTCTCTCAGCTTTCAGGCGGTAACAAACAGAAGGTGGTACTGGCCCGCTGGATCGGCAAAGGCTCTGATATCGTCGTGCTGGACAGTCCGACCCGCGGTATCGACATCAAGGTAAAGCAGGATATTTACCAGCTGATGGATAAAATGCGCAAATCTGGCAAATCAATCATCATGATCTCAGAAGAGCTTATGGAGCTTATCGGTATGTGCGACCGCATCATCATCATGAAAGACGGTGCAATCAATGGCGAAATCAAACGCGATAAGAATGTTAACGAAAATAGTCTCATTTCTATGATGGTATAAGGAGCTCAAAATGACAGAATCAGTAAAAACCAAAGAAGAAGAGCTCAAGAGCCTTCACAAGATGAATCTAGTTCGTACCCTGCTGCCTATTGTAGGTCTGGTACTGGTATTCATATTATTCAACTTCCTGACCAACGGACGCATGATTAAGCATCTGCCTCTGGCAATGTCTCAGGTATATGTCACCATGATTGCCTCCATGGGCGTATTCTTCATCATGACCATGGGCGGACTTGATTTCTCGCAGGGCTCAATTCTCGGCCTGTCAGCCATCGTGGTCTGCGCCCTGTCAAAGGTCAGCATTCCTCTGGCAATTTTCGGCGGCATTGCAACCGGTGCTCTGATTGGAGCTATAAACGGCTACTTCTACGTTAACAAGAAGATTAAGTCCTTTATCGTTACGATCTGTACCATGTTCCTGTTC
>DMTG01000099.1 GCA_003477345.1 Succinivibrionaceae bacterium
TACCGGGGAGGGCTTGACCGTCTGAGCACAGCCAAGTGTCCGATGGAGAACTGGCAGAACACCATTACAGCAGCCTACTACACCCAAGTAGACGTGCTGCCGTTTTTTGTAGGCGATGACGGGCGAATTAGCCGCGGCGAGCCGTCAGAAGGCCTTTACAACTGGTTATCTGCCCAGACTATGCCGGTGCTGGAGGACGCCTTCAAGAACGAGAGCGAATTAAACTGGCAGCGGCGCAATATGCAGAATATTACCAGGAGTGTCACCAAGCAGGAAGCCACCCGTGAGGAAGCGGCACAGGCACAGCAGAACTATAAAGCTCCTGCTGCTATTGAAGAAGAGGAGGAAGAGGAATACGGCACGCTTGATGCCTACGTGGACAGCTATCGTACAACTCCAGAGCCTAAGCTGCCTGAAGGCACTCCTGAAACCATGCCTGACGATGAGGAAATACTGGGACAGATTGAAGTAAACCGCAAGCAGCAGGCGCAGGATGATAAAAGCACACAGGCTGAATACTCCAATCCGTCCTCTGCCATTCACAATCAGCATACCGAGCGTCAGCTGATGAGCTCAGGTGAGATTGTGGAAGATCCAACCCAGACTGTTGACACCTCTGGCTTCGACATGACCGATGAAATCAACCGCTACTTTCAGGAAGCCGAGCCTACCGACGATGAAAATCTGGTGGTCAACGGTTTAGATCAGGGCGTGGCCGAAGAAGTAGCAGGCGACAAGGAAGCCCGTGCAGCCACGCTTTCAGACTTTACGCAGGAAGATTTGGACAAACAGCTGGACTCTCAGGAACTGCGCCGTAAAGATCGCAATCTCTTAGAAGAGATACAGGCACTAAAGGCTCACGTAAAGCGCATACAGAACGAATTTACGCAGCAGCGAGAAGACGCCCGCCGCCGTTATGACAGAGATTTTCAGAGCTATGAGGCGGCCTACTATTCAACCAGTTTTTACGGAGACGCCAAGCGTGAGCGCAGACAGGCTGAAATCCGGGAAAGACAGGAGATTATCAAGAACCGCTATCACCAGAAGCTAGATCAGCTGGACAGGGCCGAGCAGGCTGCTCTGCAGGACACTGTGGCCGAGATTAAGTATTTAGAACGCGGTCTGATCAGCAAATAGCCTATTGGCAGTTACTGTTTTTCAATTCGCCATATTTTTTTTGAAGGAGAGGAAATGGTATTAAAGTACGAAGGCAATCCTACATTAAGCAAATTGAGCCCGGTTATCGGCTACAACGAGGAAACCAAGCTCTTTAACTGCGATGACAAGACGCTGGGCTTCTGTTTTCTCTGCTCTCCTCTCCCTTTTGCCAATGAAGATTTGCAGAAGCAGCTGCAGTCGTTTTTATCCCTTGAGTTTCCTGATAACACGACTGTAAGCTTCTTCCTGTACCGCTCGCCTGATACGGACAGCACGTTAAATCACATGATTAACATGCGCTTTGGCTTTCACGACGATCTGCTCTCGCCGATGCTGATTGACAGATCGAAGTTCCTGGACAAGCATACGGTAACTCCTATCATCGCCCGCAACGAGAACCATTCATGGAACTGCGGTCAGATTGTGGACACCAAGCTTTTTATCTCGATTAAGGTGCCGGTATCTGACGGCATTGAGCCTAAAGTAGAAGAGACTGAAAGCTGTGTAGATCTGCAGCGCCGCAGTAAGTCAGCCCTCGCCGACTGTGGCTTTGGGCCAATAGAAGCCGACGAGGCCATCTGGCTTAGATTTATGGGCACAATTATCAACTGGGGCAAGAACGCCTCATGGAAAAACGAAATCCTGCGCCCTAACCCGTTTATGCCGCTTAATGAACAGTTTTATGACAATGACTGTGATCTAATCGACGAAGATCCAAAGCGCATGTATCTGGGCTTAAAGGAGCTGGCCGAGCCAAAGGACGGCCCGGGCGGTGAAGATCTGTACGAGACCTTTGTGCAGGTGCTCTCGCCTAAGACCTATCCTCCCTACGTATATTTCGGATCTGCCCTGAGCTACATCGGTGACACGATGGGTACGGGCAAATCGGCCATGATCTCAGGCAACTATGTCATCTGCTCCCAATTGTGCTTCGTTAACCAGCAGAAGACGACCGACAAAATCAAGCAGAAGCGCTCTATCTCAAGTAAAGCCGCCCTCTCCCCTATGTTAAGACGAGCCCGTCCTGAGATGGGAGACGCGCTGGACGATTATGAGGACATATATAACGCCGTGGTCAAAGACGGTGCCAAGCTGATGCAGCTGAGCTTTCAGGTAATTCTGTTTGCGCCTACCCGCCGCAAGCTCACCGACATGTCACAGGCAATGATCCAGTATTTCTCAACTCTAAATTTCAAGCTGCTGCCAGATCGCTACATTCAAAGACCGCTGTTTGAAAACTGTCTGCCTCTGTCACTTGAGCGGCAGTTCCTCTTTGGCGGAGAATGCCGCAGAGCACTGACCCTTACGGCCAAGCACGTAATGGTACTGCTGCCAATCTTTGCCGAATGGGCCGGTACCGGCACCCCGCACGTCTGTCTCATATCAAGAACCGGACAGCTGATGACGCTCTCACTGCACGACTCCTCGTCCAACATGAACGCTCTGATTGCAGCCGAGTCAGGCTCCGGTAAGTCCTTCTTCACCAATGAGCTGCTCTCTATGTACATGTCAGAGGGGGCTCAGGTATTCATCATTGACGTGGGCCGCTCGTACCTCAAGCTGTGTAATATTCTGCACGGCGAGTTCATTGCCTTTGACGAGTCCAATCTGCCGTGTATGAACCCGTTTGCAATGGTGGACGATATACAGGAAGAGCACGACACCCTGATCTCAATTCTGGCCAACATGATAGATCCGGTAGGCACCCTGACAGCGCAGCAGATGGCGGTACTCAATCAGATCTTCGATACCGAGTGGCGCAAAAACGGCAACGCTCTGACCATAGATCACATTAGAGACGCACTGGAAGCCAAAGCCGCCGAAGACAACGATCAGCGTATCCGCGATCTGGCCACCCAGCTCTACCCTTACACTTCACAGGGCCGCTACGGCAAGGTATTCTCGGGCAATAATCCTATTACCTTCACCAATCGTATGACCGTGTTGGAGCTAGAAGAGCTCAATTCGTTCAAGAACCTGCGCTCGGTTATTCTGCTGCAGCTGATTTTTCAGATCCAGCGTTCCATCTTCCTGAGCAAAGATCGCTCCCGCAAGAAGATTGTAATGATTGACGAGGCGTGGGATCTGTTAAAGCAGGGCCAGACTGCCGTCTTCATGGAGCACGCCTACCGTAAGTTCCGTAAGTACGGCGCATCTGCAATTATCGCCACCCAGTCTTTAAAAGACCTGTATCAGAAGCAGGGCGACGGCCCGGACGTAGGCGAAGCAATTGCGGCCAACAGTGCTTTTATGTTCCTCTTGGGACAGACCCCTGAAACCGTAGAACAGGTGAAGAAGGCAGGCTATCTCGATCTCTCGGACGGCGGCTTTGAAATATTAAAAGGCGTTACTACCAAGAAAGGCGCCTATTCAGAGATCTTCATCAAGAGCAAGGCTGGCATCGGAATTGGACGACTGATTGTATCCGAGTACGAGAAGCTCATGTTCTCCACGGACGCCAAAGATATTGCTGCGATTAACTACTACGTGGACAAGGGCTACACCTACGATCAGGCCATCAGGCAGGTAATGGTTGACAGAGGCACGGTGGACGCTGATGAGATAATCGATCCATACCGTCAGACCTATCCAGAAGGCAGGCTGCTTACAGACGAAGAATACCTCAAATTGAGGGAAGCTGAGCGCTACAAGGTCGTGACCGATGCTGATGTCAGGAAACTAGAGTCTGGCATCTGGCTTGAGAAAGAGCAAATGATAGCCTACCCGGACGGCTCTAACATCCGCAATCCACGTTATGCCGGCTCTGTGGGCGTTCCTGTAACTGACAGCGCCAGAAAAGCTCCTGTCCCGGTGAAAGCTGCAAGTGCAGCAGCACAGGCGCAGCCTGACGAAAAAGCAATCCCTTCTGAGCACACTGTTATTACGCGCAACGCAGGAGAAGCCGTATGAAGATAGTAATTGCCGTCATGGCGGCCATAATCGGCCTTATGTGCTATCAGATCCACAATCTGCAGGAGAGTGCGTCCCGCAATCCGCCAATCTACGTGATCGCCTGGGCAGATATTATGCAGCACGACTGGCAAGGACAGAACGCTCTGGCCGTAGCAGCGGCCAATTCGGTCATAGAAAAGCTCACAGCGTCAGGCGCGCTGGTGCTGGACAACGGGGCCGTGATTTCGGCACCGGATGTCACCCGCATAGGAGTCGAGCAGATACAGTATCTCCTGCAGAAGACACAGACTACTAACCAAAACAGCCAGCAGCCGGCAAATTCAGCCCCTGCCGACGCCAATAGGAGCAATTAAAAATGACAAAGTTTCACTTTGAAAATCCCATCAAGACCAAAAAAGACTTACTGAAGTTTCTGGAACTCATCGTCTTCATCGTGATGATCTATGTAGTAACCTCAATGTATTTTCAGCTGACTTTCAACACTGCGCTGATTGCCAAAAATACGGACATGATCGTAAAACTGCAGCAGCAGGTACAGACTTTAGAGCAGAATACAGAAAAGACTAAAGCAGTAGAGCAAAACGTGGCACAATAGAGGAGATTAAACAATTACCTGCAGATAAGGATTTTATTAAAAATGGATAATATTATATTAATCCTAATGATTTTTCTTCTCTTTAGTTCTTGGAAAACCATTAATAGAATGCATGAACGCTGTATCAATGCCTATAAAACAAAAGGAGAGGTAGATAAACGATTCATGCTGTTAACAGAATCAAGCTGCTTGCTTCTATTTGCTGTAATAATCACCTCCACTTATATTGGGAACTTAGAAACATCTACAATATTAGATCTGGGTGTCTTCTTACTATTTATAGGATGTACTCTTATATTAGATTGGAAATATAAATTATTGATATATCCTGATATTAAGAAAAAACTGGAACCTTTCTATGTGTTAAGTTATTCGATAACGTTCATACTTTCAGTGATGTTTGTGTCAAATTTCGTGGTATTGCTCATTATGGCTAAAAATATGTATATGTAAGGATTTAAAAAATTGGACATTCATCTGATATTGTCAGGACTTCTATTTCTCATTGTGCTTATGTTTCTTATTTTAGACTGGAGATTCAGACTAACGAAAACAAAGGTAGACTTCGCAAAATATGTACAAACGCTAGGATTTCTGGAAACTATCGGCCTTACAGTGTTTTTTGTGTTCTTTGCCGTTCTCGTCAACGATAGCTGGAAAAAAGACACCCAGATCGAAAAACTGCAACAGCAGGTGCAGACTTTAGAGCAGGATGTGGCAAAATATAAAGCAGAAAAGAATTAACCTTTAACTTAAGCAACACAAGTAAGCCTCTCTGAAACATGGGAGGCATTTTTTTAGGCAGGAAAAAGAAGTGCAGGTATTCGAAAACGATTTGTTTAACGCAATTGCCTTTATACTAGGCTCAATACCGTTAATTCTCATAATTATATGGTATAAAGACGCTCTGAGAGCCAGGACAAGCGCAAGACGCAAGCAGATACGTGCCCTGCACGCCGGCGACGATGCAATTTCTGTAAGAGGGCGTGCAAGGCATTCCTTTCATTGCAATTCGCCAAGAAATACGTCTGCAAAGTAGCCATCACGAAGAACTTTCTTAGAACATATATCTGCAAAATCCTTAAATCATTCCGGCTGGGTGGACTTTTTAAAAATCAGAGAATTTTAATAGGCGCAAAAGGCATAAAAAAAACAGGCTATCGCCTGCTTTTAGCTCAATTTCATAATCCTTTTACAGACCCATCAAGCCTTTTTTTTGCTTTTTTTTGATTTAATACATCTTGATTTTCGTATAGATAGACTATCTCCTACATGCAAATAGGAAAAATTACCAATACCTTTAATTGTTCCAGTCTTACCGGTTTTTTGATTGATGTAAGTTATTGTGTAATGAGGATGATTTCCGTCGTTACAGCCTTCGTCTGCTAGTTCTTCAACCTCGATTGATTTAATCTCTACAATCATCGATTACTCCAAAAGGTTGCCATTTACCATTTATTTCAATTTGAAACTCGTTCATTGTGGATACATTAAAATCGAAGTAAGTAAAACCGATAGCCACTTTGCTATACTCCGGGAAAACCACATAGCCCGTCAAAATGCCCATTATTTCAGATAAATCTCTGCATCTTTTCAGATGAACAGTATCCCCTAATTTAAAATATTTCAGAAATTCATAGACGTCTAAGAATGGGCGGTATTTCTTTTCTTTCTTTTCTTTCTTTTCTTTCTTTTCTTTCTTTTCTTCTTTCACTTTGTCAGCAGGAAGGAAAAGCCCGTATTCGAATCCATTATTATTCTTAGAAAAAATTGCAGATATATCATTAGCAGGATATATTTGCTTTAATTCTCCGTAAGCCCAATATGTTAGATCAACTATACAACTATTAGCAAAGTAACCGTTTTTGCCGATGTACTGTCTAGCGTCTTCTGCGTTATGCCACGAAAAAACGTCTTTTCTATCAAATGTCTTAGTCATCTTCTACTCCAGCTCTGCCTTAGCGATCCGAATTATGTCTGCGAAATTCGAGTTATTAGTTAATAAAATATCGTTACGTTTGTCTACAGAAGAAATTTCACTGTTAATTTGCGCAGCATTTAGAGATTTTTTTAATTGCTCAACAAAGATTCTGTTTTGCAGTCTTTCATACTCTGCGTCTGAAAGTTTACTCAATCTAGCATTACAATAAAGTGCAATTCCCGCTTTAATTTTATTAGTTCTGTAACTACTACGGCGATCGAAACCATCTTCATCTTCTGGAATTAAACTTGTAAGTCTCCTTACTGTAATCAGTTGTTGATTATTCAGTTTTTCGAGTTCTGGAAGAATTCCAGGATTGTATTTATTCAGCAGAAAGACCGAAAAGTCAGCTTTAGACATAGTGAAACTTTCATAGTGATCTTCTAGGAAAAAGGTAATACCCGCAAAGAGAGAGAATACAAAAGAGAAAAAAGCTACAAGTATTGTTAAATCACTTGGCCCATACTCATACTCATCACACTCATCCCAACATTTTTTAGCTCGTAAAAAGAAATACAGATTAGGAGAGGCAATCAGAATTGCAGTGGCCGCCATCACTGTAAATGAGCAATTAAATGTTTTATACTCAATGCCGATTGCAAAAACAG
>DMTG01000118.1 GCA_003477345.1 Succinivibrionaceae bacterium
AGATTTTCTGACTACTTGACTGAGGCCATATCCTCTTCAGCAGCCTTTACCAGATCAGCGCCAATCTTTTGAGTTCACTCGTCACGAACAGACTTGGTTGCATCATAGAAAAC
The DNA here is from genome assembly GCA_003477345.1 of Succinivibrionaceae bacterium. Lineage (GTDB taxonomy): Bacteria > Pseudomonadota > Gammaproteobacteria > Enterobacterales > Succinivibrionaceae > Succinivibrio. The sequence continues at coordinate 114 of DMTG01000118.1, forward strand.
CTTGATCTGTTCAGGTGTCAGCCTGGTAACCTGCATACCTTTTTCTTCCATGAACTTGTAAGCGTCAGTTACAGCAGGAACCTTGTTGATGCTCTTTAAGTACTCTAAAGAAGCACCGTCATCAAGACCGACACGGGACAGAGCCTTGCTGTACTTCTCGGTAAGCTGAGCACACTCAAGCATAATCTTCTGATCTTCTTCAGAAAATTCTTTCCACACCTTAGGGTTTACGCTGATGAGCAGCGGATCAATAAGGTAGTGCCAGTCACAGTGATGTTTGTGATAATCCCAGATGTTAACTGTCAGGTTAACGCCGTTGGTAGGATTTTCCTGACCGTCAACCAGTCCCTGCTGGAAACCTGTTACAGCTTCAGACCAGTTGATGCTTACAGGATTAGCACCCAGAGCACGGAAAGTCTCCACAAAGATTGGACTGCCTACTACGCGGATTTTTAAACCCTTCATGTCTGCAGGGCTGGTGATAGGGCCTTTGCTGGTTGTCATTTCACGGAAGCCGTTTTCACCCCAGCCTATTACATGAACGCCCTTCTTTTCCACGGCATCTTTGATCATCTGTCCGGACTTGCCCTTGAGCATTGCGTCCAGTGCCTTGTAAGGCTGAGGCTGTGAACCGATGAAGAAAGGAAGTGATGTAAGATTTAATTCTTTAACCTGTGGAGACCAGTTGATTGGAGATGCCAGGGCAAAATCAATAGTTCCCTTTCTTAATAACAGGAATTCATTGGTCTGTTTACCGGCAAAAAGCTGGCCTGCTGGATATACCTTGATATTGACGCGGCCGGCAGTCTTTTCTTTTACCAGATCGGCAAAATAAACTGCGGACTGTGCCCAGCCTGAGGTAGGGCCTGGGACTACGCTGAGGTTATATTCCTTTTTGTAGTCAGCAGCATTAGTTGAACAGACGAAGCCAGCACAGGCACATGCCAGAGCCATGCGAGCTAAAAATGATACATATTTACGCATATCTTTCCTTATGAAATGATCGTTTCCAGGATATAAGTATCCCGTTTCACTTTGCAGAGTTTAACCGCCTTAGAAATTCAAGGCATTAAGTCTAGACCTGCGCTGAGAATATTTGGTGCTTTATTTCAGCGGCAGTCACATTGAAAGAGCTGTGAGGTCAGTTGGCTATCTGATATGGTATCCGCTGCCTTTTGGGGTTCGAGGCAACATCCAGCCATGTTACGGCTGTCAGGGATTTATGCTTGTCTAAAGAGACTCTGCATAAATATCAGATTTCAGACTCAAACAGTCTGCTTATTAAGAAGTATATCACTATGAAAAAACCTAGCAATATTCCTGACAGCAAAAACCTGTAAAATTGAGAGCGGTAATTATAAACAAGAGCCTTTGTAAATTCGGCTCCTGAAGATTTATGATTACTTTTAATAAGATAGCGCGCCGGTCCTATTCTTACAGGACGGAGCGTTCTGAGATAATAGGCACTGACTATTCAGATATAAGAGCACTGTCTATGGCCTTTGAGAGCTGATCGGCACAGCTGGTGCCTTTATTTCTGCACAGATTGCCTCTTAATATATCAGATACCTTTTTAGCATCCTGACCATTGAGCAGTCTGCTGATTGCATTGAGATTGCCAGGACAGCCGCCAGTAAATTTCAAATCAAAGATTCTGCCTTCTTCGTCAAGTGAAAAGCTGATATTCTTAGAGCAGACGCCAACAGGCTTATAATTAATTGTTTTCATTTAAAAAATTCCAATGCATCATTTAATAAACAGTCCACATATATTAGCGTATATTGCCTCAGATTTTACAATTTATTAACTGTTTGAATATCAAATTATTTTTTCTACAGTCCTAATTTCCTGGTTCAAAGAGCATTACAGTTCCTGCTGTTTTTTTATTAAGCGCTCTTATCCGCATATATAAGCCATTCGGAGATTATATGCTAAAAAATATAAAATTTTTTGTTGACAGAGCCTAGCTGCTCCTATACAATGTGCGTCATTCGGTGATTAGCGCAGCCTGGTAGCGCATCTGCTTTGGGAGCAGAGGGTCGTAGGTTCGAACCCTACATCACCGACCATCTAAAATACTTCAGCAAATCTTCCCCATTATCTTCAGAAAAAATTTAAAAGCAGATTTCATCTGTAATTTTTACTATCTTAATTATCTCGTTAAGACTGCCGCTTAGTAAGAAGCTATAGCATAGTCATACTTTTTTATGCTGTTCTTTATTAAGGCACTGTGGAATTTTCCAAAATTACAGGCAGATACTGCCATCCTCCTTACTGGAGAATGGTTATAAAAGATATGTAAAGACTCCCCTGCAGAAAATCGTCTTAAGCCTATTGCAGGCCAAGAAGCCCTGGCAGGAACAGAGATATTTCAGGGAAGGCAATAATCACAGCCAGTGCCAGCACTGCTGCAAACACCAGAGGCAGACAGGTCTTTGTCAGATTTTCCATGGTTAGGTTGCTGATATGTGCGGCTACATAAAGATTAACAGCCACAGGCGGTGTTACCTGACCTATTGCCAGATTTATGGTCATCATAATGCCGAACCAGACCGGATCCCAGTTAAAATGAGCCATCAGCGGGATCATGAACGGCAGAAATACGTAATAGATAGAAACCGCATCCAGCAGCATCCCTGCAAACAGCAGCAGAAGGTTGATCATGAACAGCACTATCCATTTGTTCTGAGATAAAGTCAGCACAAACTCAGAGCCCTTTTCTATCAGTCCTACTGAAGATGCTACCCAGCTGAAAAGTCCAGCGCAGGTAACCACAATCATAACAACTGCCGTGGCCTGTACAGACTTCTGAAGCACATCAAAGATGATGGCAAAACTGTTTATGCTCTTGTAGATGAAAACTCCCACAAACAGACCATAGAAAACGGCGACTGCCGCTGCCTCGGTAGGAGAGAAGATACCGCCATAGATGCCGCCAAGAATAACAACTGGAGTCATAGCGCCCCAGAAGGATTCTCTGAAAACCTGCCCTAACGGCTTCTCACTTTTTACACCCTTGTAGCCGTTCTTTTTTGAAATCAGAATGACTGCCAGCATGATAAAGGCTGCCACCATAAGACCAGGAACGATGCCCGCTGCAAATAAAACAGGCACTGATACGTTGGTAATGCCGCCATAAACAATAAAAGCAATGCTAGGCGGGATCACAATGGCAAGACCAGAGGTCACGGCAACTGTTGATGCTGCAAAGGATTTATTGTATCCGGCCTTTGCCATGCCAGGAATGAGTACCAGTCCCAGTGCCGCTACAGTTGCAGGACCTG
>DMTG01000278.1 GCA_003477345.1 Succinivibrionaceae bacterium
AATTGCCTGAGCCAGAACAGTAGCGGTAGTGGTACCGTCACCTGCTGCATCATTAGCCTTAGAAGCAACTTCCTTGACCATCTGAGCGCCCATGTTCTGGAACTTGCCTTCAAGCTCAACTTCCTTGGCTACGGTTACGCCGTCCTTGGTGATTAAAGGTGCACCATAGCTCTTGTCCAGAACTACGTTACGGCCTTTAGGGCCTAAAGTAACCTTTACTGCATTAGCAAGAATGTTAACGCCCTCAAGCATCTGAGTGCGGGCATCATTACCAAAAAATACCTGTTTTGCTGACATATTTTAATTCGTCCTATTTATTTAATGAATTCGTTATTAGTCTTCAACAACTGCAAGAATGTCGTTCTCTGAAAGAATCAACACTTCTTCGCCGTCAATCTTCTCTTTCTTAGAAGCATAGCCTTCATTGTAGATAACAGTATCGCCAACTTTTACGCTCATCTTGGCATTGGTGCCGTCTTCTAACATACGGCCGTTGCCTACTGCTAAGATTTTGCCGCGAGTTGATTTTTCTGCTGCGCTGCCGGTTAAAACGATACCACCCTGTGACTTGCTCTCAACTTCGAATGGCTTAACAATAACGCGATCGTACAAAGGAACTAATTTCATTTTTACCCCGCGGACCTGAACCGCTAAAAAACTTTGTATCAGCCAGCAAAAGGGTCTGGCTGTCACCCTGTCTTTACGACTTTCTGATTAACATTTACTTAAATGGGGAATGTACCCTGGCAATTCAAGGGAAAAAATAAAAAAATTTACAGACGGGTATTTTTATTGAAAAATCAAAGCCTGCAGGCAGGATAACTAAAGCAGGCTCGTTACGTGTTCGGTGCAGGATAAGCATGGGAAACTATTAATACTGCACCTTAAAAAGTTTTTTATTTTTCATCAGGATCTTTTTTATCAGAATCTGATTCTGCCTTATCAGAGGCCTCCTCACTTTCATCGATTTCCTGATATTCAGCATCCACCACTTTGCCATTGAAAGGACTCTGCTTTGGTGCCTCCTGACTGAAGCCTTCTGAAAAGTCTGTATTTCTAAACTGTCCCTGGGAGAAAAGATTGCTGTTAATTCCAAATTTCACGCCGGCTTTTCTTAGGATAAAATCGATTACAGTCTTGCGCACCGGTGAGAGCAGAATAAAAATAGCAAAGAGATCGGTTATAAAACCTGGAAAAAAGAACAGAAAACCTGCAAAGGGCAGCCACAGAATTTCAGGATTGAAACTAATAAAGCCGTTTTTTAAAGATTCGCTAATCTGTCTTAGTCTCAGCCTGATGAGCACCACTCCCACGAACATCATCACGAATATCAGCGTGATGGTATTGAAGACGCCAATGTAGGCGCCCACTGCGCACATGACTATAATTTCCAGTACAAATAGAAAAAAGAAGAAGGGAATGGTACGATTCATAATAAAAATTGTGTCCAAGCTTAGAATAGAAAAAAACTTAACCGTAATTAAGCCATGCGTAACTTATTTATTATACTTGTCTTTGCGCTAAATGCGCTTGTTTTCTGCCAGCAGACCAGAGCAGAATCCTCACTTGATGAGTTCATGACTTTTAAAAGCCCGCAAGAGACTGCCCTAATAAAGAACCCTGAGACGGAATCAGAGAACGCTCTGCCCTTTCAAACTTACATAAGACAGACCTCAGATAATGAGCTGACCGTATCCTTTAAGATTGAAAAAGGATCTTATATCTATCAAGATTCCTTAAAATTTGCATCAAATGCGCACTTTGAAAACCCGACTCTGCCTAAAGCTCAACCCCATTCTGATGCTACCGGCACTCATCTTGTCTATAAGGATTCCTTTGACCTTCAGATAAAAATTAAAAGCTGCACCCAAAAGGACGATTTTACCGTAAGCTATCAGGGCTGTGATGAAAAAGGCATCTGCTATCCGCCAAAAAGTCAGAGCTTTGCCTTAGATAATATAAAGGCAGCCATATCAGCAGACTCAGGCACTGGTATAACCCTGCTTTCAGATAAGGAAAATGCCTCTTTTTCGGACTCAATCTATTCTACCAGTCTGGTGCTTTCCCTTCTTACCTGCCTTATCTTAGGCATGGCGCTGAACCTTACGCCCTGCGTGCTGCCGATGCTCTCTATCTACTCTGCTATGCTGCTAGGCACCACCCGCAGCTTCAGGCATACGCTTATGACCAATCTTGCCTATCTTAGTGGACTTGCCTGCACCTTTACTCTGATAGGCTTACTGTTTGCAGCAGCCGGCAGCCACGCGCAGGCACTGCTGCAGAGTCCTCCTGCCAAAATTCTCATGGCAGCGCTGTTCGTGATTTTTGCCTTAGACTGTGCTGAAATAATTACTTTGAAAATTCCTCAGTTCTTAAATGCAAAAATAGAAAGCACTGTCGCCTCGCAAAAGCGAGGTACCCTAAGGCAGGCCCTGATTTTCGGAGCGCTTTCTGCTCTGATAGCAACCCCATGCACCAGCGCCCCACTAGTTGGTGCCCTAATCTATATTACTCAGTTAGGCGATCTGCTAAGAGGCACTCTGATGTTCCTATGCATCGGTCTAGGCCTTGGCATACCTTTAATTCTTATAGGCCTTTTCGGCAGCAGATTTCTCCCAAAGCCTGGTCCTGTGAGCGTGCTTATAAAAAAATGTCTGGCAGTGCCACTGATACTTGCTGGCTGGTATTTTGTAAGTCATCTGGTAAGTGTCAGGACTGCTCTTACAGTAGAAACCGCTCTTACCTTCTGCCTTACAGCCTACCTTCTTATGTGTCTTTTAAACTATAAAGGTATAAAGCTAAAAGCCGCAGCGCTTATAGGCGTGCTGGCTCTAAGCTCGGCGACTGCTTACAGCTATTACCGTTTTATAGCTTATGAAGAGACTATTCTGCCTTTTACCGAAATCAAAATTACAGAGGAACTTGACAGGTATAAGGGAGAAAAAGTCCTTATCACCTTCTCTGCCGCATGGTGTCACAACTGCCACGCCCTTGATAAAGAGCTCTATGCCACAGAAGATTTTAAAAAGACTTTTTCTGAATACAGACTGCTGCGCTTTGACATGACAGACATCTCATCCTCTGAGAGTCTGAAGTTTGCTGATAAGTTTAAAATAATAGGCGTTCCTTTCGTGCTGGTGCTGAATGAGAAAGGCGAGGCTATCAGCTCTTATGGCGGAATTCTTAATTTAGAGCAGTTAAAAAGCCTGGCTTTAAACCAGCGCCACTGAATATATTGACAGCTCTATGTGGAAACAGATCAGTT
>DMTG01000106.1 GCA_003477345.1 Succinivibrionaceae bacterium
CTTCAAGGAAACCAAGCTCCACATGACAGCCAGATCCGGCCGCCACATGATTAAATCGGTACTGACCAACCTAGGCTATTCAGAAGAAACCTATAATCTTGACGATATATATTCACGCTTCTTAAAGCTTGCCGACAAAAAAGGCCAGGTCTTCGATTACGATCTGGAAGCCCTCATGTTCCTCTCCCACGAGCAGGAAGAGGATTCCCAGTTCTCGCTTGACAATCTCTGCGTAATGAGCGGCGGCAAGAACATGATCCCAACTGCCTCCGTAAGACTTAAGATAGGCAAGCGCACCCGCTCAGAGTCAGGCACCGGCAACGGTCCTGTAGACGCAGTATTCAACTGCATTGCAAGACTTACCGGTATCAAGCTGCAGCTTGACAATTTCGTGATCTCCGCCAAGGGCTCAGGCATGAATGCCCAGGGACAGGTAGACGTTGACGTTATCTATGAAAACCGCCACTATCACGGCAAGGGTTTGTCAACCGACGTCATTGAAGCTTCAGCTCTGTCACTGATTTCCGCCTGCAACAGTATTTACAGAGCCCAGCTTATTGAAGCTGAAAAGGCGGAAAAAGCCGAAGGCAGCAAAAAGAAATAACCGTAAACAGAATCAAGACGATCCCAGGATTCTCTGAAGTCCTGGGATAAATCAATCAATACAAGGACACATAAAATGACCAAAGAATACAAAATTGCCGTACTGCCAGGTGACGGCATCGGCCCTGAAGTTGTTGCAGAAGCCATAAAGGTTTTAAAAGCCGTTCAGAAAAAATTTGATTTCACCCTGTCTTTCACCGAATGTCCGGTGGGCGGCTGTGCAATTGACCAGTGCGGCACTCCGCTGCCTGAGGAAACTCTCAAGGTCTGCGATGCAAGCGATGCTATTCTGTTCGGCTCCGTAGGCGGACCTAAATGGGATCACCTGCCTCCTGCCGAGAGACCTGAAAGAGGTGCGCTGCTGCCTCTGCGCAAGCACTTCAACCTGTACTGCAATTTCCGTCCTGCCAAAATCTATCCTGGACTGGGCGCCCTCTCTCCTCTGCGTGCCGACATTGCCCACCGCGGCTTTGACATGCTCTGCGTACGTGAGCTGACCGGCGGTATCTACTTTGGACAGCCAAAGGGCCGTGAAGGTCAGGGTGATCAGGAAAAGGCATATGACACTGAAATCTATCACCGCTATGAAATCGAGCGCATCGCAAAAATCGCCTTTGAGGCTGCCATGCTGCGCCGCAAAAAGGTAACCTCCGTGGACAAGTCAAATGTGCTGCAGAGCTCCATTCTCTGGAGAGAGGTGGTAACTGAAGTTGCCAAGAACTATCCTGAGGTTGAGCTGAACCACATCTACATTGACAATGCCACCATGCAGCTCGTAAAGAACCCTTCTCAGTTTGACATTCTGCTGTGCTCCAACATGTTCGGCGACATTCTGTCCGACGAGTGCGCCATGATCACAGGCTCCATGGGCATGCTGCCTTCAGCCTCATTAGGTGAAGGAGGATTCGGACTTTATGAGCCGGCAGGCGGCAGTGCTCCTGACATTGCTGGCAAAGGCATAGCCAATCCTATTGCCCAGATCCTCTCTGCTGCCCTGATGCTGCGCTACAGTCTGAAAGAAGACAATGCCGCCACCTGCATTGAAATGGCAGTAGGCCGAGTTCTGTCACACGGCAGCATAACAGCTGATCTGGTAGAAAGCGGAGCCTCTCCACGCCCTCCTCTTTCAACTTCTGAAATGGGCGATGCTATAGCTAAAGAGATTGCGGGGTAGGCACCATGGGTAAAACTTTATACGAAAAGGTCTACGAGAGTCATATCGTTTACGAGGAAAAAGGTGAGCAGCCTACTATATATATAGACAGGCAGCTGGTGCATGAGGTTACAAGTCCCCAGGCTTTTGCAGGCATAGAGGCAGCCGGCCGCAGACTGCGCCACCCGGAGCTGCATCTTGCTACCATGGATCACGATATCTCGACTAAAAAAGCCGCGATTGAAGCCTGCAGCCCAATGGCTCAGACACAGATTAAGGCGCTGATTGAGAACACCCAGAAATTCGGCGTCAAGCTGTTCGGGCTTGGAGATGAAAATCAGGGTATTGTCCATATTGTAGGACCACAGGTAGGCTTCACTCTGCCTGGCACCACCTTAGTCTGCGGTGATTCTCATACCGCCACCCACGGAGCCTTCGGCGCTCTGGCCTTTGGCGTAGGCACCTCTGAAGTAGAGCATGTTATGGCCACCCAGACCTTAAAGCAGGGCCGCTTTAAGACCATGAAGATTGAATGCACTGGCAGACTTCAGAAAGGCTGCAGTGCAAAAGATCTGATTCTAGCCATCATCGGCAAGCTGACCACCGCCGGCGGTACCGGCTACGCGGTCGAATTTGCAGGCGAAGCGGTGCGTGCGCTCTCTATGGAAGGCCGCATGACTCTGTCCAATATGGCTATCGAGTTCGGCGCCACTGTCGGCATGATTGCACCTGACGATACCACATTTGAGTACCTCAAAGACAGAATGTTTACTCCAAAAGGCGCTGACTTTGATGCTGCTGTTGCCTACTGGCGCACTCTGAAATCCGATGACGACGCTCACTTTGATAAAATCGTCACCATAGATGCCGCCAGCATCGAACCGCAGGTAACCTGGGGCACCAACCCAGGACAGGAATGCGGCGTTACTCAGGTTGTGCCGACTCCTGAATCCATCAAAGATCCTATTGCTGCAAAATCCTGCAGCGATGCGCTTAGCTATATTGACATCAAGGGCGGTCAGCAGATCCTTGGTACACCGGTTGACTATGTTTTCATTGGTTCCTGCACCAACGGCAGAATCGAAGACTTCAGAGCGGCTGCCGAAATTCTCAAAGGCAGAAAAATTGCCTCTAACATCAAGCTGGCTCTGGCTGTTCCTGGAACCATGTGGGTCAAGCATCAGGCCGAAAGAGAAGGTCTTGACAGGATCTTTATCGACGCAGGCTTTGAATGGAGACTGCCTGGCTGCTCCATGTGCCTTGCCATGAATGATGACAAAGCCCCGTCTGGCATCAGAGTAGCCTCAACCTCCAACCGTAACTTCGTGGGACGTCAGGGTAAAGGCTCCAGAACCCATTTAATGAGTCCTGCAACCGCCGCGGCCTGTGCAGTCAAAGGCTGCATTGCCGATGTCAGAGAATTTCTATAAAGGAGACAGTCATGCAGAAATTTACAGTTCATGAAGGTGTGGCCGTACCTTTAGATTCGGCTAATATCGATACCGATCAGATAATACCAAAGCAGTTTCTTCTGGCAGTAAACCGCAAGGGCTTCGGAGTTCATCTGTTTCACGACTGGCGCTACCTCGATGATGCAGAGACCAAGCCAAATCCAGAGTTCAACCTCAACAAGGCAGAGTTTAAGGGCGCTACCATTCTGGTTGCCCGTGACAACTTCGGCAATGGCTCCTCTCGTGAGCATGCACCCTGGGCATTAATGGACTACGGCTTCAGAGCAGTTATCGCCCCAAGCTTTGCCTCAATCTTCAACCACAACTCCTTAGGCAACGGACTTCTTAATGTTCAGCTTACCGCAGACGAGGTTGACGAGATTTTCAGAGAGATTGAAAAAAAACCGGGCTGCCACATCAGAATATCGCTTGAAGATATGACGGTAGACTGCGGTCCTCTGCACTACACGTTTAAGCTTGACGAGTTCAGACGCCACTGCCTGTTAAACGGTCTTGATGACGTTTCGCTCACGCTGCAGCATGAAAGAGAGATTGAGTGCTACGAAAAACAGATGGCCGCCTGGAGAAAACAGGGTTCATCTCTGTAATTAAACGTATCGTTAACCATAAAAAACGTTCTTCTTACTAAAAAGTATGAAGAACGTTTCTTTTTTACGCTGCGTTTATCTTAGAAAACAAACTTGTAGCAGATAAATCTGTCTAAAGGTCTGGTTGGAGTTACCATCGGATTGAGATCGGCAAACTCTGGCATATGAGGAGCATCCGGGAAGAATTCAGGTTCCAGACAGAAGGCGCTCTGGTTTTCATAAACTTTGCCGTCATCGCGGGCAGTTATCGGCTTATTGCCGGAATTTATATAGTTGCCGCTGTAGAACTGCACGGCAGGATAGTCTGAATAGACCTCCATTTTCACTCTGTCATCATCAGAGGATGCTATGGCAAACGGCTTTAAAGGATCGCCTGCTATCAGATATGGATGATCATAGCCTAAAGCCAGCTCCATCTGCTCATCCTGCATGAAATCCTGACCTATTTTCTTAGGTATTCTGAAATCAAAGGCTGTGCCTTCAACCTTGCGGACTTCACCTGTTGGAATGGAGTCAGCATCGCAGGGCAGGAAAGCGCTGGAGTCAATAAACAGAGTATGATTCAGCGCGCTTGAATGTCTGCCGTTCAGATTAAAGTAAGCATGGTTGGTAATGCAGGCATAGCACTTCTTGTCGCTCTTGCCGAGGTAGTGTACGTTCAGGGCGTTATTGTCATCTAGGGTATAGGTAACAATGAGTTCGAAGTTTCCAGGAAAGCCCATGTCTCCGTCAGGAGAAGTAAGGCTGTAGGTCAGAGAATTGTCACTTTGAGCAATCAGCTTGAAACGGCGCTTGTCAAAACCGTCTACACCGCCGTGCAGGCAGTGGGTAGAGCCAGAATTGAGCTTGTAGGTGACACCGTCAATGGTGTACTCGGAATTGGCAACTCTGTTTGCATAGCGGCCGATGGTTGCATTGAAATAGCAGGACTGAGAACTCCAGTTTTCAGGCTCTTTTACTCCCAGCAGCATTTCACGAGGCTCGCTCTCGCCTATGACCGGCACCTTAATGGAAATAATAGTTGCACCCCAGTCCATAATAGTAACTTTCATGCCGCGGCTGTTGCCGATTGTTGACAGTTGTGGGTTTTCTGAATATTTCTCGCTCATTTCTATTCACCGTTTGACAGCAGATACGGCTAGATTACCCTATCTTTACTGATCTGCATTTTTAATAAAATTTAACAATCCGAAAATTATAGAAACTCTTACGAAAAATTGTGGAAGCTCATGCTCAAAATTTGGACTGGATCTCACTTTTTGAAAACGTTTACATATGTTGACAGGATCAGTGATGTATCATTTGATTAAGAATAAATTATAAATATGTGAACTAATTATATCCATTTTATGTTAAATTAGATTAATATATAAATATTCTGATGCTTGTTAGTTTGCAGATTAAAAAAATATTTAAGTATAAAAATTACATAAGATACAGCAAAAAAAAATTTTCAGTTATGAGAAAGGCCAAGCTTAATTTTATATTTATCGCCTGCTTTTTGACTATAGCAGGCTATACAGCGATGAATCTGTTCTCATTTTCAACTATTAACACTCTCATAAACAGCAATTCAGAAACAGTAGCCAAGCTGGTACTTTCAAATTTAAAATCCGAGTTTGATCTGGCCGTTTCAAAAGGAATTAACTACTCCAACGCCATCGCAAGAAACAAGCACCTTATAAG
>DMTG01000178.1 GCA_003477345.1 Succinivibrionaceae bacterium
CACACCTGCCGACTATGAGCTGGAGAGTTCCACCCAGGTGGTAGAACAGGTAATTAGACCTACAGGTCTTCTGGATCCGGTCATTGAGGTAAGACCTGTGGCCACTCAGGTTGACGATCTGATTTCTGAAATCAGGGAGCGTGCCGCCATAAACGAGCGTGTACTGGTAACCACGCTTACCAAGAAAATGGCCGAGGAGCTTACGAGCTATCTTGATGAAAACGGCATCAGGGTGCGCTATCTGCATTCTGACATAGATGCAGTGGAGCGTATGGAGATCATAAGAGATTTGAGACTAGGCGAGTTCGATACTCTGGTGGGCATCAATCTTTTAAGAGAAGGTCTCGATATGCCGGAAGTCTCGCTGGTGGCTATTCTCGATGCGGACAAGGAAGGCTTTCTGAGATCCACAAGATCGCTTATTCAGACCGCAGGACGCGCTGCCCGCAATCTGCACGGCAAGGTTATTTTCTATGCCGACAGAATCACCGATTCCATGAGAGAGACCATGGATGAGACCTCAAGGCGCAGAGAAAAGCAGGAGCAGTACAACAAAGAGCACCATATAACTCCAAGACAGATAGAAAAGAAGATCACCGACATCATGGAGGTGGCCATCAAGGACACAGAATCCTTCAAGGTGCCGGAAGAAAAGAGACCTCAGCCTATCTCCAGAGCCAAATGGGAACAGCAGCGGAGTACAAAGAAGCTCTCTGCGCATGATATGGCGGTTAGAATTGACAAGCTGCAAGAGCAGATGATCAAGGCAGCCCGTGTGCTGAAGTTTGAGGAGGCGGCAGCGCTTAGAGATGAGATTCAGGAACTGCAGCAGGAGCTTCTTATGATGCCGGGGCGTGATCCTGAATAAACTAAAAGAGCCTTGTTAAGGCTCTTTTAGACAGCAAAGACAGATTGCTTTTGGAAACTACAGATGCATCTTGTAGTTGCGCAGCAGGGTATTTTTTATATAGGCGATAACTTCATTCAGATCGTCTTCCATAAGATCGGCACTGCTGTCTACCTTGGAAATTTCGCTTAGAGTATTGAGCTCATCAAAAAGAGCCGGATCGCTGATATCGGTAAGACGGCCTTTTTCCTCATCCATGGAAAGGCCGATGGAAACGGCGTAGGCCAGATCGGAGAGGGCAGAAAGCCGTACGGCGGCATCTTCGGTGCTGTCAGGGAATTTTAAAAGATCTTCTGTCTCTTCATCAAAGGCTTCTTTAGCTTCAATGCCTGCAGTGGTTAGAAAGGCAATCACGGCACCCGGCAGCGGGAGCGCATCATTGAAAATTTCAGAGAAGGCCTTGTTGGCAGCACGGGAGCCAGGTTCAAACCCCTTAGCCAGCAGTCCTAATAGAAAACTGTACCACTGGTAGCCCTGTTCGGCTATTCCTGCTTTTTCAAGATCGGCAATAAGTTTCTGGTAGGCGCTGTTTGCTGACATCTTTAACCTCGTAAACAGATAAAAAAATTTTAGGCAATTTTAGCATTAACAAACAAAGAGCAAGTGATTATTTTATTCAGGATATACCTGAAAACACCTGCGACAAAATTTCAAAATTCGTGCAATTATGATTTTTATCTATTATAATGAGCCACGCTTTTTAACTTTTTGGAATTTTATCATGCATCCGATGCTTAATATCGCTGTGCGCGCTGCGCGTACTGCCGGCAATCTTATTGCCCGTAACATAGGTCAGTCACAGAATTTTGAAGTTGCAGAGAAAAACAAAGACGATCTGGTAACTGACATTGACAAAGAATGTGAAAAAACAATCACCCAGATAATCCTCAAGTCCTATCGTGATCACTGTGTAATCGGTGAAGAAGCAGGAGCTCAGGGCAACCCTGACTCTGAATACAAATGGATTATCGATCCTATCGACGGTACAACCAACTTTGTAAAGGGCATCGGTCACAGTGCAGTTTCAATTGCTCTGCGTCACAATGATAAAGTTGAAGTTGGAGTAGTATTCGATCCTCTGTTAAATGAAATGTTCACCGCCGCCCGCGGTGAAGGCGCCTCCTTAAACGGCAGACGCATCCGCGTATCTGACGCTGATTCCTTAGACGGCACCATCATTGGCACCGCTTTCCCAACCCGCTACCGCGAGCGTATGGGAGCCTATCTTGAACTGTTTTCCCGTCTTATCGACAACTGTGCCGATGTTCGCCGCATGGGCGCTGCCAGTCTTGATTTATGCTATGTAGCCTGCGGCCGTTTTGACGGTTATTTAGAGCAGGGCTTAAAGCTATGGGACTTCTCAGCAGGTGAGCTGATTGTAAGAGAGGCAGGCGGCATCATTACTGACTTTATGGGGGAGCCTGGCTATGTTAAATCAGGCAATCTGGTAGCCGGCAATCCAAAGGTGGTACGCAGCCTGTTAAAGGTATGCGATCCTCAGACCCTGCCAGCAATCCTGCACTGATTTTAAAATTCTTAAAAACTTCAATGGCGTCTTTTGACGCCATTTTCCTCCTAACATCCGCAATTACTGATATAAAATCGCAAGTCAGAACTGGTCACTCCTGATGCACAGATAATCGTGCTGTAAATTGTGCCTTTATTAATGGTATTATCTGTAGCCGTTTGTAGTGTATTGTTGTTTTTATATTCTGACAGTGCTGCAGAAAAATTTCTTCTGAATGCTTCAATACTCTGAAAGATAACGGTTTTGAGAGAAGCTTAACCGTCACAGGGTATTTTTATTTTAAAAACCAGCCTGCAGAATA
>DMTG01000082.1 GCA_003477345.1 Succinivibrionaceae bacterium
GGTAGAGCAGGGGACTGAAAATCCCCGTGTCGGCGGTTCGATTCCGTCTCTGGGCACCATCCTCAAGATTTCCACTCTGCTTGAATTCAATTCATTTAGATCTCTATCTGTAGAGATTTGCACTAATTGTCAGCTACAAACTTACACATAAAAATGTTATGTAGGTAACATTTTTTTTAGATAACAGAATTTTCTTGCACTATAAAGTGGTTAGGTAGTGATTTAAGTCTGCTTGCGTGTATATAATGGCAGACGTATACCGTAATGTTACGAGTATACAAAATATCATTTGCTAATTATTTAATCTTCATCCGTAACATAAGATGCTTATGTTCTGATTTGATTGAATATTAACCATTAAAATAACAAATATAATAAAGAAGAGGTCCTCGATGAGTGAAGTTCCTGGAAAATTTGCAAAACAGGATAACCGTAAAAAGACGTCATTTGTATCCGCTTTTATGCAGCAGGGCGGTCAGGATGCTGCACTGCAGTGGCTGGTAGATACAAAGACCCCTGTCTGCATTTTCCTGATCACAGGAGTTAAGTTTGAAGGTTACGTTAATGCTTTTGATCCTTATACAATCAGCATAATCGATGTAAAGAATCATCAGCAGCTTGTTTATAAAGACAAGATTTCAACTCTGGCTCTGAAAAAAGCAGGCATGAGTAAACCAAGAGGACAGTATGATTCTCGTCAGCCAAGACAGAGCAGAATGCAGAATCAGGCTTCTATGCAGGCCCCAAACAGCTCTTCTCAGATATAATCAGAAATAATATTCAAGATTTCACATTGATTCTAAATAAAAAAATATAACTGTGCTCTAACTTCTTCAAAGAGCACAGTAAAATTTTTGTGTTTCACATATTTTGATCTCAGCCAATTTTTTATCTATTTGCTTCAACTAAACTGAATCTGCATACAGCAAATCTGGAGATAAAAAAATGGAAAATGTCTTTCAGGATTCAATGATTCCAACTATAGAAAGCGGAGCTGCCGAAGCAATAGGCGTATACCAGAATGATCTTTCAAGTCATGGAAAATCAATGTGGCTTACCGGCAATATTGTAGCAGGCGGTCAAGATAAAGGGATTCAGCTAGGACACGACGTATTGTATGTATTTTGGTTCGCAATTAAAGACGGAAAATCAATGATATTTGTGTCAAACCGAGGAGATCACCGACTATCAGGCTGGGCGGCTATCAGCGGCGGAGAGAAATGGGGCAAAGGTCCTGCGCCAAATTCTATCTATGTCAGCAAATCCGACTGGGAGCAGCTGGTGGCAATGTGGGCATTCTACATGTGAAAAAAGAAATAGTTTTTTGCACCTGAATCTCTAATAAGATCTACAAAAAAGCAATGAGCTCATACTACTTTCTAGTTTGAGCTTTTTTTGTGTATTATTAGCGTATGGCTAATAAAGAAATTGAATGTGACAGTGTAGTTATAGGCGCGGGAAGCGCCGGCATAGAAGCGTATAGAGAAATCTCCTGCCGCGGTAACAAGTGCGTTATTATTGACCCGGGTCCTCTGGGAACTACGGCTCAGCGCAGCGGTGAGATCCCTATATCGATTCTTATGTCCGCAGGCCTTGCGGTTCATGCCGGCAAGCGTCTTGCTGACTACGGCATCAGCACCAGTGAAGAGGTCAGTATAAACACTTCACAGGTGTTAAATTCAATTAGAATTGCCAGATCCAGAACCACTTCGGAAGTTCTGTCCTTTATGTACAGAATTCCTGAAGAGTTAAGACTGCACGGCAGAGCCAGGTTCACTGATGCCAACACGATAAGCGTGTCAGATTCGGTGGATTCATATCGAGTGCATTTTACGACCGCCGTGATCTGTACAGGCACTTCTCCTCTGGTTACCTATGAGCAGTCAAGACTGCCTGAAGTAATTACCTCTAATGAATTTTTCGATTTGAAGGAACTGCCTGAATCTGCAGCTGTCTTTGGCGGAAGTGCTGTAGGACTGCAGTTAGGTCAGGCATTATCCTATCTTGGCAAGGACGTCGTGCTTTTTGGTCAGAAAAAACTCTGGAATCTTACAGACAGTGCAGTACTTAACGTGGCAAGAGACATGCTGTCTGCACGTTTCAAGATGGTGACCGATTCCTTTATTACGGCAATAGAACCTGACAGTCCTGGGTATTCAATCTATTATGTAGATGAGTGGAATTATGAAAACTATCTGCATATGGACAGTGTAATCGCAGCTACCGGCAGAATTCCCAATGTAGGCGGCATGAATCTGCACGAAATAGGGGTAAAGCTTACCAGAAGAGGGCAGATCATAGTGGACAAGGACACCATGCAGTCCTCTGTTCCTCATATTTTTGCAGCCGGCGGCGTTACCATGGATGAGATGAATACCTCACTTGCCAAGATGCAGGGACGCTATGCAGGTATTAATGCCGTAACCTATCCAAAGCTAAGTCTGATGCCTAAGCAGATAAAAGTTGAGATTGTATACACTGATCCGATTCTGGCTATCGTCGGCAAGTCGCTTGATGAGATGAAATCTAAGGCGAGCATAAAAGGCAGCCGCTTTATCGTAAGCGAGGTTCGCATGAATAACTCTGACTATAGAGCTCAGCACGATGAAGGCGGAATTATTTCAATGTATGTCGACCCAAGAACCCGTCTTATAGAAGGCGCTGAAATATGCGCAGCAGGCGGGGATCATATAGCGCAGTCACTGGCCTTTGCTATAAGACGCCAAATGACCGTTGATGAACTGGCCACATTCAGTTTCTTCCATCTGTCCTGTGAAAGTGTAATTGCGCAGGCTGCTGAAAAGGCGGTTTCTCTCTTAGGCAGAATGGAGAGGCTGTAAGTCTGCAGCTTAAAAAACACCTGCTTTACAATTTAAATGAGCGGGAAA
>DMTG01000101.1 GCA_003477345.1 Succinivibrionaceae bacterium
CTAAATCTTACCTATTACGAAATTGCAGTTTTTTAGTTCCCAACTATGGTCGGGATAAAATCTCTTTTAGAGTCCTTGTCAGTGTACATTCTGGTATCAGCAAGCTTGTAGAGATCATCAATATTGGTAGATTCTTCCGGGAAGAAGGCGCAGCCTAAGGACAGCGAGATCTGCAAAAAGACATTCTTTTCTATTTCCACAGGCTCTGTAACGGTATCCATAATATGATTTCTGATGGTTTCCACATCGCCTGCAGATCTGATATTTCTGGCCAGAATGGCAAATTCATCGCCGCCCAGTCTTGCCAGAATATCATCATGGCGTACCGTCTTTCTAAGCCTGCTGGCAAATTCCATAATTACCAGATCTCCTACCGGGTGACCGTAACTGTCGTTGATGGTCTTGAATTTGTTCAGATCGATTAAGAAGAGAGCGTGCTTGTGCTTCTCGTCCTTCTTGATGGTTTTCAGAATGTCGATAAAGGTCGAGTGATTATAGATCTGGGTCATCTGATCAAGCACCGAGCGTTTTCTGGATTCAAAATACAGCGACAGATGCAGATACAGAAGCAATAGCGAGATGAGACCTATGGCAATGGCAAAGGTGTCATTGTAGGTAATAAGACCTTTTTCCGACTGAGGATTTCTTATGCGCAGCGCAAAATCTAGCATCTGATCTGAATAATGATCTCTCCAGAAATAGGTCAGGGGAGAATCATCATTAAAGAATTTTACATTGCCTGATATAAAGGACTGAGAGCCATTGTCAGGAGTAATTTTTATGGCATAGAAAAATTTAGTATCTTTGGGCTTGAAGCCTGATTCATTGAGGACTCTTTTAAGATCTAGGCAGATCATGACATTGCCCCAGAACATATTCTTTATGAATACGCTTTCTGTCTTATAGAGAATATGCCGGCCGTCATCTTCCCGGTAGGGCCCCGTAGTCATGATTTTTCCGCGCTTGATGAGACCTTCGAGCATCTCCTGGGATTTGAGGGGGTTAAACAGGTTATAGCCGTTGTTCATGCCGTCATCAAAATTGGTCTTGCTGTAGGAGTAGCTGATTATGCCCTGCGGGGCCACCTTGACATTAATGACAGCAGAAGAACGCTGCATAAGCGAATCTGCGAACTGTTCAAACTCCTTATAGGTAAAGTCTGGCTTTAAGCTTACGAAATTGCTCATGATGTTCAGATAGTCGTCGCACTTCTGGTACACCATTTTTATGGACGAAGAGAGTTTAGGCAGGGTTTCGCTTACGGCAATCTTGTCATAGGCTGTGGCCAGACTGTTGCTCTGATTTCTTATATAAGCGTATCCTGCCGCATAGATAAAAGATGCCATTACCAGAATCAGGATAATGATTATATTTTTATGCGCAAGTACAGATCTTTTCGTAAAGCTCTCCGAAACAGCAGAGTAGAAGTTATTGTTTTTATACTGCAATCAGTATTTATCTTACTTTTTTTAAAGGCAGTTCTTCGCAAAAAAACATTAGGACTGTGACAGTTGTTTTGTTTTGGCGGCCTTGGCGGTACAGTTGGATAAGCTCAAAGATCTGAGATTCTCTTTTGGCATATACGGCTTTCACGATATATACTAGACAGAGTTGTATGTTTTTCACCCCGGTATCTACGTTCTGTATTCAGGATTCGCAGCAGTCTGCCCTATAAGGATTATTAAATGTTGAAAAGTGCTCTCTATATCGTTCCGACCCCGATAGGCAATCTGGAAGATATAACTGAAAGAGCGGTAAAGGTTCTAAGAGAGGTCACTCTGATAGCGGCTGAGGACACTAGACATTCAAAGATTCTGCTGGACAGAATCGGTGAAGTGAAAGCCAGAATAATCAGCTGCTATGATCAGATAGAAGAGCAGAAGGCTTCGCTGCTGATAGATGAAATAAAGAACGGCGGCTCGGTTGCCCTGATTTCCGATGCCGGTACTCCGCTTATAAATGATCCCGGCTACCGGGTGGTATCGATCTGTGCACAGGCAGGCGTAGAGGTCATCCCTCTGCCGGGTCCCTGCGCTCTTATAACCGCTCTGGAGGCTGCCGCGCTGCCAACTGACAGATTTGAATTCAGAGGATTCTTTCCTGTAAAGCGCAAAGAGCTGGAAGAAACTCTGACAGAGCTTAAAAATGCCGTGGGTACTACCGTGTTTTACGAGGCTCCCAGAAGGATTGTGGCAACATGTGAGCTTATGGCGGAAATTCTGCCTGATCATCCGGTGTGCCTGTGCCGTGAGCTTACCAAAACCTTTGAATCCTTCTACCGCATGCAGGCTTCTGACCTGCCCGAGTTTTTAAAAGCTGATCCTGACAGACAGAAAGGTGAGTTCGTGGTAGTGATAGGCGCCGCTGAAAAACGTGAGAGCGGCATCCCAAAGGAAGCGGTGGATGCGCTTCTAGAGCTTATGAAAACCACTCCACTGAAGGTAGCGGTTTCTGTAATAGCCAAACTCTGCGGAGTAAAGAAAAATGAGCTCTACGATCTTGGTGTAAAGCTCAGAGAAGAACAGCAGTAAATAAAAGAGACTCATAATCTCATATTTTTAGTAGATGTAGTTAGGTACGATGAGAGTAAATATCAGGAAATTTCTGTGGATTATTGCAATAGCTCTTCTGCTGCTGGTTACAGCTGGCGGCTATACCAGCTTTTCGCTTTATTCTCAGTACGCTGCTATTGATGAATATAAAATTCCGCAGCGCTCAGAGGCCTATGAAGTCGAAGCCGGATCCAATGCAAAAATGGTAGCGGTTGATCTGGTGGGAGAGGAGTTTCCTCATCTGCTGCTGCGCATATGGGTGCAGGCCCATGGCGATCTTACCGCCATTCAGAAAGGCTCCTATGCAATTGACGGCAGCAAAAATCTGGCTGATACCTTAAAGGACATGGTGGAAGGCAATGTAGTAGAAAAGATCTATCCGACCTGGCTGGTGGTAGAAGGCGATAATGTTCTCGATGTGCTGAACCGCTTAAAGAAAATCAAAGATGTGGAAAAGGACTCCTTACGCAGTCTTAATAACGTCAAGTCGTTTATCGTGGATTCTTTAAAGGATCCGTTCCTGATTGAGGCGGTAGGCGGCCCGCATGATACTCTAGAAGGGCTTCTGATGCCGGCCACGTATCCGGTTTTTGATCATATGCCGACCTCTTTTGTAGTAAGCAGGGCTCTCAAGGATATGGCCATGTTCATGCTAAGGGAGTGGAAAAACAGAGATCTGTCCATCAGTCTGAAAACCCCGTACGAAGCTCTCATCATGGCCTCCATAATCGAGCGCGAAACCCTGCTCGATTCTGAGAGACCTAAGGTTGCCGCAGTTTTCTACAACCGCATAAAAAAAGGCATGAGACTGCAGACTGATCCGACCGTTATGTACGGCATTGCACCTAATTTCAAAGGCAGACTTACAAAAAGCATGCTGAACGTGGATACTGCATACAATACCTATACCAGAGCCGGCCTGCCTCCTTCACCTATATCGATGCCAAGCCGCGAATCAATTCTGGCGGCGCTGCATCCTGAAAACATCAAGGCGCTGTATTTTGTAGCCAGGAACATATCACCAGCAGACGGCCATGTTTTCTCCAATTCTCTGAAAGAGCATAACTCAGCCGTGGCGGAGTATCGTAAAAAGGTCAAGGCCTACCGGCAGAAGAACAGCAAAGAAAAGGACAGTAAAGACTCAGAGCAGGAGAGCGATAAGAAAGATAAATCATAACTGCTGTCTTAAAAGACTCCTGCTGTCCGCAGATCCTAAGCATCTTACGCAGGCAAAACTTCTGTCCTTCTACATATATTTTCTCATTAAGTGTTACAATCTCATTTTTGAAAATGCAGTTTACGTAAGAGATCTGAGCATTGAATTTGATTGGGGCGGTTTATGTCCGGGCTATTTATTACATTGGAAGGAACTGAAGGCGCAGGTAAAAGTTCTTTGGTGAAAGTTGTCAAAGACTACCTCGAGGGGCTCAATCGCAGAGTTATCTGCGTAAGAGAACCGGGCGGCACGCCGATAGCTGAAGATATGCGGGCGATTTTAAAGACCGTAAGATCTGATGATGAGCTCTGCCCGAAGGCCGAACTGATTTTAATGTATGCCGCCCGTGCCCAGCTTGTTGAGACGCTGATAAAACCCAAGCTTGCAGAAGGCTATGATGTGGTATGCGACAGGCATGATCTGTCCACGGTAGCCTATCAGGGAGGCGGCAGAGGCATTCCTTTCTGTACCCTTGACATGATGCGTCAGGTGGCGCTTGGAGATTTCAGGCCGGATCTTACTCTGCTTTTGGACGTTGATCCTGTCGTCGGCATGCAGCGCGCCCGTTCCAGAGGCAGTCTTGACCGCTTCGAGCAGTCAGAGATGGATTTTTTTGTAAGAGTCAGAAATACCTATCTTAAATGTGCAGAAAAACATCCTGACAAGATAAAAGTCATAGATGCCTCGGTCGATCAGCAAAGCGTGACCAGAGAGGCGCTGAAGATACTGGAGTCTCTGGTATGCTAGACAAGTGGCTGCAGCCTGCTTTCTCTGAGTTCTCCAGGGCATTCTTTGCAGGAAGACTGCCAGGATCGGTGGCTATAGCAGGCGCTTTTGACGCCGGTGCTGCCAGTCTTGCTCTGGAGTGTGCCAAACTCTACCTGTGTGAAAGCCCAGAGCAGGGCAGACCCTGCTGCAGGTGTCAAAACTGCCGCAGTTTTGAGCTTGGCAGCCAGCCTGATTTTCTAGGCATTTTAAGTGCATCCAGTGTAGACAGTGAAAGCGATCTTACCCATGATCCGCGGGTGCTGGCGCAGAACAGCGAAGATGACCGCGCGTCAGTGCATATTGCAGCTCTAAGAGCGCTGCCTGACTGGCTGAATCTCAACGGCATCAGCGGCAGAAAAGTTGCCGTGATTGCAAATGCACATCTGATGCAGGAGCAGGCCGCCAACGCCCTTCTGAAAATATTTGAGGAACCTCCTGCCAATACCCTTATAATTCTGCAGACCAGAAGCTTTGCTGATCTGCTTCCGACAATTCTCTCCAGAGCCTTTAAAATCAACGTTGCCATGTGCAAAAGCTCAGACGCGCTGGAGTTTTTAAAAGGCACCAGTGTCGCTGAGGACGACAGCCTTAGGGAGGCAGTCGGAGATGAAAGACTGCTTCAGGTGGCGCTGGCTCTGAGTTCTAACGCTCCCTACGGCGCTCTGAAGATGTTAAAGGACGGGACAGCCAAAGCCTGCAGTGAGGCACTGGCAGCCATCTCTTCGGGACTTGCTGACAAGGCCTGTCTGAGCGAGGCTGTAAACAGCCTGTTAAAAATCGACGGCAGACACCGCATGATCCTTCTGGGCGAATTTTTAAGAGAACTGCTAAAGTATAAGGCAAGAGTAGACAGCACTACTCTGCCGCTGCTATCAGGGCTTAAGCTGGAGGTTCTTGGAAATATCCGGGCTGAAAAGATTTTTGATGCCTATTCTCAGCTTAAGTACATACAGGATCAGCCGCCGCTGATTCCTTCCAGGGCCCCGGTGTCAATGATGTACTCCTGGCTTGCGGGACTTATTGAAAAGAACAGTTAGATAGGAAATTTAGAGACTGTGATACTTTCAAAATACATATTTAAAGAAATCTTCAAGGTACAGGCGGTTACGCTGTCTGTGCTGGTGGTGATGCTGGTAAGCCAGTCGGTGATCAAGTACGTGGGGCGCGCCGCTTCAGGTCAGATCCCCTCGAGCATTATCTCTCAGATGGTGATTTATTCACTGCCGTCGGTGCTGTATATCATGCTGCCGCTGTCTCTGTTTGTGGGCGTTCTGGTGGCTCTGGGCAGAATATCAACTGATTCTGAAATGGTGGTCATGCGCTCGGTGGGCTTTTCTACCGCATCCATACTCAAAATAGTCATGTGGCTTGCTCTGGGCACAGCCGTGGCATCAGCTACGGTTTCTCTGTATGTTGAGCCCTGGGCGGTGCGCAGTCAGGATAAGCTGGTAGACGACGCCAAAAAAAATCCTCAGTACATGCCGGTAGAGGCGGGGCGCTTTGTAAATTTCTCTTACAAGTACACCGTATTTTTAAATGATGTATCGACTTCACGCTCGGGCAATAAAGACACCAGCAACATCTATCTGTTCTCTCAGCCTTTTAATACAGCTGAAGGCTTTGTTATCACCTCAACCTCTGGACACGTGCAGTATGACGAGGATGGCAATCAGTGGGTGCATCTCATAGACGGCAACCGCTATGAAGGACCGCTGGCCAGCGGCGAATTCCGCAGGATGCATTTTGAGAAAGCGGAATTTCCAAGCGATATAAATTCAGGCAAGCGCGACGAACAGAATACCATTTCAGGACTTACCACAGCCCAGCTTATGGAATCAGATGATCCTAAAGCCAAAATCGAAATCCAGTGGCGCATAAGCCCGATATTTGTCTGCTTTATTATGACCATGGTTGCTGTGCCTTTAGGCCTCATAAATCCAAGACAGGGCAGATTTGCAAGGCTGGGACCTGCCATACTGCTGTATATTTCATACTATATGCTGATTCTCGGTTTTAGAAACATGATGAATTCTGGAATAATGTGGATGTATCCTGGACTATATTCGGTGCCGCTGATATTTCTGCTTTTTGTTGCGCTGCCGCTGTATACCGGATCAGGTATTTTAAATACCCTCAGAAATATAAGGAAAAAGTAATCAAAAGCTGCCACTGACAGCTTTTTTTAC
>DMTG01000079.1 GCA_003477345.1 Succinivibrionaceae bacterium
CGTGCATTATCAAAACAGATAATCGGGGTCACAAAAATAGGCTAGCTCCTTGTCAAATAAGGAAGTTAGCCTTCGCTAATTAGTCAAATTTTGGTGTTTTGCTGCAAAACACAGGAGGATAACGGACATAGTGGAACATTTATATTTGACGTCA
This sequence comes from Succinivibrionaceae bacterium, assembly GCA_003477345.1. Taxonomy (GTDB): domain Bacteria; phylum Pseudomonadota; class Gammaproteobacteria; order Enterobacterales; family Succinivibrionaceae; genus Succinivibrio. Next base: position 155 of record DMTG01000079.1, read on the forward strand.
GCATACCTCTATGCTCTGAGCCAATTAATCTACCGCTATTTCATTGAACCTATACATAACGAAAGGCTAGCCTTATATTACTATAAGCCTAGCCTTCCCTGCATTGAATTAAGTTTTATCTAACTTAATCTTTTTATTAGTCTAAAGGACAGCCGATACGTCTGGCAACTTCCTCATAGCCTTCAATAACGTCGCCCAGTCCCTGACGGAAACGATCTTTATCCAGCTTCTTGCGGGTTTCTTTATCCCACAGTCTGCAGCCGTCTGGAGAGAACTCGTCGCCCAGCATCATCTTGCCGTGATACAGACCGAACTCCAGCTTGTAGTCAACCAGAATCAGACCAGCCTTATCGAAAATATCGCTTAATATGGTATTGATTTTCAGACTCAGTGACTTCATCTCATCAATCTGTTCCTGTGTGCCCCAGCCGAAAGAAATGATATGAGAATCATTTACCATAGGATCATGCAGTTCATCATTCTTTAAGAAAAACTCAAATGTAGGAGGGTTCAGATTTTTACCTTCCTCAACGCCTAAACGACGGCAGATAGAACCAGCGCTTACATTACGAACTACGCATTCTACTGGTACCATGTCAAGCTTCTTTACCAGACATTCTCTGTCATTTAAAAGCTCTTCAACGTGGACAGGAATACCGGCAGCCTCGAGTTTCTTCATGATAAAGAAATTGAAGTGGTTATTGGTACGACCTTTACGATCTAACTGCTTGATGATCTTGCCATCAAATGCAGAGGTATCGTCACGATACAGCATAATGTAATGATCTGGATCATCAGTTTCGTAAACGGACTTAGCCTTGCCACGATATAATTCCTGCTTCTTTTCCATTTTGCTTGAGTTCCTGTTGTTAGAAAACATACTTTAACGGCGGAAATCCATGATCGTTTTAAACGAGTTCATTAGATTTTCCGCCGCCATTCTAACACTCAAAGAGGATCAATTTGATCACTTAATTGATTCGCTCCTATATAGTGCAAATTCTTTGGAAAGCGCCTGCGAGAAGCCGCTGTACAGTCTTTCAACCAGAGAGTCCTTCAGAGCCTTGTCCTTTTCATCAAAGAAAGTGATCATGGTTCTTCTGCCTTCAAGTGCCAGTCTTACAACATAATCGTCCTCATCCAGCGCAAAGTAGTCAACACCCTGCTCATGATAGACATCTTCTGAGTCATCAGAAATATTAACCTTGAATGAGCCCTTGCTTGCTGACTGCTCGGTTATATCCCAGTGATACTTTGGAAGCATCTGCTTGACGACTTTCCAGGTTGTATCATATGGGGCATCTACAGCAAGACAGGTCTGACCGTTCTTATCCTGCTCGAGGGTTACGGTAACCACGTCTGGGAGCTGAGTCTTCTCATTATGGCTCTGCTCTAAAGCGCGAATAATGTGGTTTGAAAAGCCCATACCGAAACGCTGCAGTTCGATTGGATCGAGAATGTCTTTCATCATATAGCCTGACGCGAGCATGGTCATAGATCCAATCAGAGAAGTGGCGATACCGATGCGGCCGTCATTGCCTCTGCCGACACGGATATGATAAATCTGTCTGTATCTTAAGGCGCTGTTGCCGTAATCTGAAACATTGTAAGGGGAGCCGAATTCATTAAAGTCAGCCGCTACCGTTGTGAGATCATAGGCATCAGGTGCAGTCTTGCCTACTGCTACGTTTAATTTGGCCAGTACTTTCTGCAGAAGTTCCCAGGCTGAAGCTTCATCGTTTACTCCGTGGGAGCCTGCAACGTCAAACCAGATAAAGGCTTCACCGCCAGTCCACTGTGACTGCAGTCCAAGCTCTGAACGCAGAGGAGCCATTGGCGGACGGATATCCATTTCTTCACCGACAGGACCATCTGAGGCATTTACCGGCAGATCTGGAATGTCTAAAGATGTATCTGACACTGGATCGACCATGCCGTCAGGTATAACCAGCCCTTTGGAAGTTTTTTTGACTTCTGCGTGCTCATAGTAACCGGTTGGCTCACGGGCACTCTTGTCAATATTCTCGGTATATCTCTGCCAGTATTCACGGACAGTAGCGCATCCAGACAAAGAGCTAAGGACAGCTACGCTCACTGCGGCAAAAGCAGCAGTCCTAAATTTATAAGAGAATGACAAAACAAAACTCCTTGTTAACCTCTACGTCCCTCAAATATGCCAAAACATATATCAGCCCAAAGGACGGCTTAAAGCAAATACTTTGCTATCTATAAGATTATCTTAATTTTTTAAGGCATATTCTTTTTCAAGATTAAACCTGTGTTTTTAAGAATATACCATCTAGGATTACAGCAGAATAGTATATCATCGTTTTAGTCTGTATATCTATGAGCAGACACCATCAATGACTGCTCCATTCCACTGTAATGCCTGATTTTTCTGTTTAAAAATGGCCGCTCTACAGCCTTTAAAAATAAAAACGCACCACCCTCATACTAAAGAAGGCAATGCGCATCTAATCAGATAACTGATTTTTGTAAACTACTAATCAACATCTGAGTGTACTAACGGCTTCTGCAGATAATTAAACAGATTGGTGCTTACCATGTTCAGTACTTCTTTTATAGAACTGAGCTCAGGATCATAGGCATTTATATATGCAGGCTCTGATCCTTCTTCATAGTAGCAGACACTTGAAAAAACCGCATCAACATCAGTATCAGACAGAGTTAATGAACAGCGGAAATCCACCATGCGCTCTACGCCAGCCTGTATCAGCAGCGGATCGCGCATAATCTTTCTGAAGTTTATAACGCCCATAGATCTGTCTTCTAAGAAGATTCTGTTAGGACGCACACCAGACTTTACCCAATGGCAGGCCTTGTCATAGGCACGCTCCAGCTGTGTATCTGAATGATGAGTAAAAGCTACCTCATAATCGCTTCCCGGAGGCGGAGACATATTTTCTTCATCAAGATTTTCGTTTTCGATATCAGCCATTTTGAGCTCCTGTCAATAACTATAGTCTGTTTGATTTTATACTGCAGCCTTTCTGTTGTCTCTCAAAGCCACAGTCAGATTGAATACTGGTGCTCCAGTCTTGGAGGTCTTGCTGTCAACACAGAAATAACCTTCTCGTTCAAACTGGAAATTATCACCTACAACTGCATCCTTAAGAGATATCTCAAGGGCAGCATTATCTATTTCTACCTTTGAAGATGGATTTACAACCGCAAGGATATCCTCAGCAGCTCCCGGATTCGGATCGGTAAACAGCACGTCATAAATATTTACCTTTCCTCTGTAGCAGCAGTTTGCATCCACCCAGTGAATTACTCCCTTAGGCTTGTGGCCTTCCACATTGGCCCCTACGGAATCAGGGACAGCCTCACAGTGCACCAAGGTAACTTTGCCGGTCTCATCCTTTTCACAGGAGAGAGCTTTTACAATATAGGCATTTCTGAGTCTGACCTCGTGTCCAAGCTTGAGTCTCTTGTACTGCTTATTGGCCTCTTCTCTGAAATCAGCCTCGTCAATGAACAGTTCGCCGCTGAATGGTACCTGTCTTGCTCCCATTTCTGGCTTTTCAGGATGGTTCTGAACTTCAAACGAAGTTGCCTCTACTCCCTTAGCCCCATAATTGTCGATAACGAGTTTTATAGGATGCAGTACAGCCATAGCTCTTCTGGCATTGGCGTTGAGATCTTCGCGGATACAGGCCTCAAGAGCGCTAAGCTCTACCACATTGTCCTGCTTGGTAACGCCGATTCTGCGGCAGAATTCTCTTATCGCAGCAGGAGTATAGCCACGTCTGCGCAGACCTGAAATGGTAGCCAGACGAGGATCATCCCAGCCGTCTACTACACCTTCGGTTACGAGCTTGTTGAGCTTGCGCTTTGAGGTAAGTGCATATTCAAGATTCAGACGGCTCATCTCATACTGGTGAGGTCTGCTCTTTATAGATATATGCTCAAGAACCCAGTCATACAGACGTCTGTTATCCTGAAATTCCAGTGTGCATATAGAATGAGTTATGCCTTCAATAGCATCACTGATACAGTGAGTAAAATCGTACATTGGATAAATGCACCATTTATCTCCTGTCATTTCGTGAGAAGCAAAGCGCACTCGGTAAATAACCGGATCACGCATGCACATAAAAGGTGAAGCCATGTCAATTTTGGCTCTCAGGCAGGCCTTGCCCTCTTCAAATCCGCCATCGCGCATTTTTTCAAAGAGCTTAAGATTTTCTTCTACGCTGCGATCGCGATATGGGCTGTTTTTGCCAGGTTCTTTCAGGGTTCCTCTGTAATCGTGAATCTCATCTGGAGATAATTCATCCACGTAGGCAAGTCCCTGATTGATGAGCTCTACTGCATAGCCGTAGAGCCTGTCAAAATAATCTGAAGAATGGCGAACTTCCGTCCATTTGAAACCAAGCCACTCAACATCCTGCTTTATGGAATTGACATATTCCATATCCTCTTTTACAGGATTGGTGTCATCAAATCTTAAATTGCACGTTCCTTGATAATCACGGGCAAGCCCGAAATTCAGACATATAGACTTTGCGTGGCCAACGTGCAGATATCCATTTGGTTCTGGAGGAAATCTGGTAGCAACATGGTCAACTCTGCCCGACTGCAGATCATCATCAATGATGTCAGTTATAAAATTGCGCGGGATTTTTTCTTCTACTACAGAGTCACTCATTTTTAATAATATCGCTCCTAAAAAAGGGCTGTTATACAAATAACTTACAAATTTATATTGTTAATACTAGCAAAATTATGATCAAGGCTCAATTTTTTCGCTACTTTTATCTAATAATTACTTGATGTTTATCTAATTTCTTTGATTATATTCGCAGTTTTACATAGCTTTTCTTGCAGTCGCAGCAAGGCTCAATGTGCCTTTTAAACTATCCTTGCAAAAATGGGATTCAATATTCAGAACTGACACTTTGATCACTTTTTGTGAAAAATCGATCTTTTATTGGGATTTTTTATAAATTCTGTACCACAAGCGCTCATTTCTCTAATCACCGAAATTGTGGATATATCTTAAAAACGTGAGTTGTATCCAATATTTTGAGGATAAATAAAATGAGTAAAACAACTAAATTTCTAATGGCCACTGCCATAGCCACCTTATCTTTCAGCGCACTTGCTGACGAAGCTGTAGACGTGGCACAGGAAACCGCTGCTGCCGCTGAAACTCTTGATGCTGACGCAAACGGCTTCGTGCTGCTGTCAGCCATGCTGGTGCTTCTTATGTCAATTCCTGGAATCGGACTTTTCTATGGAGGACTGGTCCGCTCTAAGAATGTTCTATCAACCATTGAACAGACCCTCGCCGTATTCTGCATAGCAATACTGCTGTGGTTCTGCATAGGCTATACCATAGCTTTCGGTTCCACTTCAGGAACTTTAGGCGACTTCTTTGGCGATCTTGGCAAGATGTTTCTGATGTCTATTGAAACCCAAAGCATCAGCACTGCCCTGACAGAATATTCCTGGGTTATTTTCCAGGGAGCCTTCTGTGCAATATCTGCCTGCCTTGTTATTGGTGCAACTGTAGAAAGAGTCAGATTTTCTGCTGTGCTGATTGCAATTTCCATCTGGATTGTGCTCTCTTATGCTCCACTTGCCCATCAGGTATGGGGCGGCGGCTTTATTGACCGTGTATTCCATGCCTACGACTTTGCAGGCGGCACAGTAGTTCACATTAACGCTGCAGTCTGCGGTCTTACAGGAGCCTGGCTTTTAGGCAAGAGAACTGATTTAGGCAAGGCTTTAATTGTTCCAAACAACCTTTCTTTAACCTATGTAGGATGCTGTCTGCTGTGGATCGGCTGGTTAGGCTTCAACGCAGGCTCTGAACTGGCATCAGACAACATCAGTGCTCTGGCCTTCATCAACACAGTAATTGCCCCTGCAGCAGCTGCCATGTCATGGATGGTTGCAGAATGGGTTATCTTCAAAAAACCTTCTACCTTGGGTACAGCCTCTGGCGTACTGGCAGGTCTTGTTGCCATTACCCCGGCCTGCGCCTTCGTATCTCCAAGAGGAGCTCTGCTGATCGGCCTGCTCTCTGGTGTTGCCTGCCTGTGGGGCGTTCACGGCTTTAAGAAGCTTACCAAAGTCGACGATTCCCTAGACGTATTCGGCGTACACGGCATCGGTGCCATTGTAGGCGGTCTGATGACCGGTATCTTCTGTGATCCAGCATTAGGCGGCGAAGGCTTCAAAGAAGGCTGGGACTCAATTGCAGGTCAGTTCTTCGGTCAGCTGATGTCCATTGTAATTGCAGTGATCTGGAGTTTCATTGTTTCCTTCATTGCCTTCAAGCTTGCTGATTATCTGGTAGGACTCAGGGTTGAACATGATGAAGAGCGCGAAGGTCTGGATCTCGCATCTCACGGCGAACGCGGTTATAACTTATAAGTTGAGGTACAGCTATGAAAAGAATCGTTGCAATTATCAAACCGTTCAAACTGGACGATGTAAGAGAAGCTTTAAGCGCAGAAGGAATTGCCGGTATTACCGTATCCGATGTTAAGGGCTTTGGCAGACAGAAGGGGCATACCGAGCTCTATCGAGGTGCTGAGTATGTGGTAGATTTCCTGCCAAAGTGCAAGCTTGAGCTTGTAGTCAATGATGAGGATGAAGAGCGCTGCATCAAGACCATTATGAAAACAGCGCACACCGGAAAAATCGGAGACGGCAAGATTTTCGTATCCAGCATCGACAGAATTATAAGAATTCGTACCGGTGAAGAGGATTCAGAAGCAATTTAATCCTTTATTTTGATTCAGCCGCCTGTAAAAAGGCGGCATTTTTTTATCTGCTGATTCTAACAGGATCACTTTTTATGACGTGTTCACAGGAATTAAAATTCATAATCCGATTTTGATTCATTTAACACTTTTATTTCAGCGTGTTATTTTCAGGAGCGCTTAAATTACGCTTTTCTTTTAAAAATAATATCTGTTTTTTTCAAAATCTGATAGAATACGTCGGTTAAATATGTACCAAAGCATTGTACCCAACAAGAGCAAGAGGATAAATCGATGAGCTTTGAATCTGAAAAGCCATTTAATGACTACCAGCACTTCGCACGCGGAATTCGTCGCAGCGGCGATTTCACCATCAACGAATCAGCACTTTTAGAAAAATACGGCGCTGCCATGATGGAGCTCTACAAGGGCACTAGAAAACCAAAAGACAAAGACGAAAAAACCTTTGTAAAGCAGATCACCGGTGATGAAATTATCACTGATCGTAATGCCAAAATTTTCAAAAAGTATTTACAGGTTATCAAGCCTCGTCATTTACACAGACTCTGCTCTGTAGGCAACGATGACGATCTGTCAAATAACTTTATGGGTGGCGGTTCATCTTCATCAGATGACTCCAACATAGATTAAAAAGTATTTCTTTTTAAGGATAAAGGCTCTTTATAGAGCCTTTTTTATTGCAGTCCTGCTTAAGCAAAAATTAAACAAGAATGATTTTTATAGCGGTATTTTTAAGCTGGAAATGCCACCAGAAGCAGATATACTGCAATAACTGCAATGATTACCACTGCGGCTGCCGGCAGCTTTACAAATGAGCAGGCCACGGCCACCGCACTGCCAGCATAAGCAACATACAGGTTCTCGTTACCAAGACAGTAGAATATGCCAGGGAACACTAATGCCGTTAAAGCTGTATAGGGAATCAGATCAAAAAATCTCTGCCAGAATCCAGTAATGCGCAGCTTAGATACAAAAACAGATGGAACCATTTTAAGAAAATAGGTTACCAAAGAGACCATTACAATAATTACAAAAAATCGCATTTCCTGAGACATTAGGCATTCTCCTTGGAGCTTTCTGCATCATCAGAATCTTTAGCGTTTGCATCCAGTTTTATATCCTGCTTTTTCCTGACACTGCCCTTATCCGTTATAAAAACAGCTCCCAGCATGGCGCATACTACAGAGGAAACCACCACCGCCCAGCTCATATCTATGAGCTTTGAGAGAAAACAGTTCAGTAATGCTGTAGCTACGATCATAACTCCCACGCGCAGATCTTTTTTGCCGCCCGGAACTATGATGGCAATAAAAAGCGCATAGATTGCAATTCCAAGAGCCAGAGTAACGTTAGCTGGCAGTATGGAGCTTGCCAGTATTCCGCAGACAGCGCCCAGTACCCAGGACAGATAGGAAGTTATAAACAGGCCGCAGAAATACGGTATGCCGATAAGTTCTTTTTTGGCTGTTGTAAAAATTGCAAAGGTCTCATCCGTTACCAGATGACTCATAAAAAAACGCTTGAATACACTTAATTTTACAAATCTGTTAAATACGCAGGCGCTCATTATGAAATAACGAAAGTTTATCAGGAAGATGCCTACTGCAATTGCCAGCAGATCAGCGTGCTGAGATGCCATACTGACCGTAAGTATCTGCCCGGAGCCTGAGTACCCGGTGAAAGAAAACAGGATTATTTCCCAGGGGGCAAAGCCTGTCTGCTGTGCTGCCACGGCATATGCTATTCCGACCGGGACATATCCGCACACGATCGGGAAAGCATGTTTCATGCCTAATACTATTAACGAATTAGTATTCAAAATTGCCTCTAGCTATAGAACTTGGTATGCAAACTAGCTGTATTTTTATTATTTTTAATAAATGCCCTATTTTGGACAAATAAGAATTTGCTATTGCACCGAAAAAACAAGACGCATAATATCAGATTGAAAGACTATTATATAAATAAATATTGAGATCATTTCCTATGGAAAACTTAGATATCGCAAAATTCGGTGGTACATCTGTAAAAAATTTCGAGGCCATGTCCTCTAGCTATCGTGTAGTCACCGCCAATAAAAATACCAGAGTTGTAGTGATCAGCGCCTGTTCTGGTGTAACCAATATTCTTGTAGAACTGGCATCAGGCGCCTGCAACAAGGAAAGAACCCAGGAGCTTCTGGATAAGCTCAGAGAAATTCACGGCGAAATCATTTCCCATCTTGCCAATAAAGAAGAATTAACTGCTCATATTGAAAAGCAGATAGATGAAATTGAAAAGCTGTCTGTTGAAGCCTCTATGGGCTGTTCTGATGCGCTTACCGACAGAATCGTATCCAACGGCGAGCTCATGTCCTCCTATCTGTTTGTTGAAGTTTTCAAACACTACGGCACCAGCGCCCACTGGTTTGACATCAGACAGATTATGCGCACCGATTCAAACT
>DMTG01000249.1 GCA_003477345.1 Succinivibrionaceae bacterium
GCAGTATCAGGTTCCACTTCATAGATAAATTCAGATAAATGCTGGGCTTTTGCAAAATTTTCTACTGCTTTTGAAAACTTTATTTTAAATTCTTCAAGACTTTTAACTCTGTAATTTAAAAAATTAAGATGCAGTACAGGACAAGTATCCTCATCCCATCTCTCATGGATCCAGGTACCTTTGAAATATGGATCTACTCCTTTTTCAAATAAGGTTCCTATGGTATTTAAGGTAAGGGATTTGCCGAATCTGCGCGGACGGGAGATGAATACTCTTTCATACTTTTTTAGAAGATTGTATATATATTCAGTCTTATCAACATATATGTAGTTTTTATTTAAAAAGTTTTCTATATTTTCAGACTGTGCAATTTCTTTCATGGCAAATCTCCCTTGTACAGAAGATTATACAGTGTAATACAAGAAAAATTTCCAATTTATGAAGTACATTTTGGGATAAGATTGCAGCTTCTGAAAATCACAGGTAAATTTCAGAAAAAGAGAATCGATTTTACCAAATTGTGCCCGAAAATCCACTGGCTTCAGCCATGTGGAGCTGTCAATGCACAACAGCAGACCGAAAAAAATTTATGCTCGGACACCGCATCTGCCGCTCTCACAGAAAACGCCTGGCTGCTTTGCTTTAGACGCACTGGAAGCAGCATCATTTTATAAATCAAAGCCTCAAAAGAGGCTCTGATAAATCTGCCTGATGCCATCAGTCTCCTCGCTTGATCACAAGAGAGGTATTGACTCCGCCAAAAGCAAAGTTGTTGGTCTGAATATACTGGGTGTCGACCTTTCTTGGCTCGTGCATGATGAAATCCAGCTCTCCGCACTCAGGATCTGGCTCATTTAAGTTTATAGTAGGAGCAAACCAGCCTTCGCGCATCATCATAAGCGACATCCAGGCTTCAGTTGCACCGCAGGCTCCTAGAGTATGCCCGAAATAGCTCTTTAAGGAAGAAATCGGAGTCTTATTGCCAAATACCGCATAAGTAGCCTGCCCCTCAGCAATATCACCTCGGGTAGTGGCAGTGCCGTGAGCACAGATATAGCCAACCTCTGAAGGTGGAATATGCGCCTGGCTTAGAGAATTTCTAATGCAGATCTCGATTGTCTCCCGATTAGGCTGGGTAATATGAGTAGCATCGCAGTTGGTGGAAAACCCCACTATTTCTCCTAGAATATTAGCGCCTCTAGCTTTTGCATGCTCGTATTCTTCTAAAATGACGGCGCCACTGCCCTCTCCAATCACCAAACCGTCACGTTTTTTATCAAAAGGAGATGGTGTCAGCTTTGGCGTAGCATTTTTCTGCGAAGTGGCAAACAGCGTATCAAAGACCGCAGCATCAGCTGCGGTAAGCTCTTCGGCTCCTCCTGCAACCATGACTGTCTGATAGCCATCACGGATGCTCTCATAGGCATAGCCTATTGCCTGACTGCCTGAGGTACAGGCACTGGAGGTCGGGATCACACGTCCGCGTATACCAAAGAAGAGTCCTACATTTACCGCAGTAGTATGCGGCATCATCTTCACATAAGTGGTTGAGGTAATATCTTCAGTGGTCTTTCTGACCAGCAGACTGCCAAAAGATGCAATGGCATCCACACCTCCTGCCGATGATCCGAAGGCGACTCCAGTCTGACCGTTATGCAGAATTTCATCATCTATAAGCCCGGCCTCGGTTAATGCCTGCTCAGTGGCTCTGGTTGAAAACAGCGACAGTCTGCTCATAGAGCGTATCTTTTTGCGGGTGTAATAGTTAGGCAAAGAAAAATCCTTTACCGGAGCTGCAAGTTTTGTAAGAAGACCTGAGTACTCATTCCAGTCCTCCATATACTCTACCGCATTGGTGCAGCTTTTAAGACCGGCGCTTACTTTCTCCCAGCTGTCACCGAAAGCAGTTATGCCGCTCATTCCAACAATTGCAACTCTATTAGGCATTCTTTACAACCTCTTAATTACATAAGATGCGTAAGTATAATCGTATTCACGCTAGCAAAGCAGAAGAATTATTATCGCAGTTAAAGTAATCTATCTGCGTTTAATTTTTTAAGCGTCTCTTTAAAACAGCCTACGGCTATTTATTAATCTTCAGCTATATATCAGCAGCCCACTGAAATTCGCCTGTTTTTTTATATTCAGTCTATTATCTATAGATGATCTTCCCGATTCAAGTTCATTGCTCAAAGTATTGATTCTTTTGTAGTGGACTAGACTTAGGTCTATATACTCTCCTTGGAGTTATCCCGATGAGGTAATTTATTCATCTGCGTAGATAAAAAAGACGACCACACACTAGTAGTTGCTTAGAACAGCAGCTGCAGATATTTATGATGATTGTAATTTTCAGAATACAAAATCTTTATTTTCTAGTTTATTACGGATATTCGGCTGTTTTCACCCCTGCAGCCTGTTTTTCTGGCTTTTCTGCTGTTTACATTCGCCTGACAATATGAAATTTTCTTACAGCATGCCGCCGTTTACTGAAATCACCTGTCTGGTTATATAGGAAGCCCCCTCTGACATCAGAAAGCCCGCAAGTGCAGCCACCTCTTCAGGACGGCCTTTTCTCTGCATCGGGATCATGCCTAATATCTGCTTTTCCACAGTCTCGTCGAGCTTTGCCATATCAGTGTCGATAAGTCCCGGCGCTATGCAGTTTACGGTGATTTTTCTTCTGGCAACCTCTACGGCCAGCGCCTTGACTGCCCCGATGAGTCCTGCCTTGGCAGCTGAATAGTTGACCTGTCCGCGGTTGCCGGAGATTCCAGATACCGAGGAAATCGCAATGATTCTGCCTCCCCTGTGAGCGCTTATCATCGGCATGATGCACGGCTTGACCGTATTGTAAAAGCCGCCTAAAGAGGTATCTATCACTTTGTCCCAGTCCTCATCCGAGAGCATCGGAAAAGCGGCATCGGCACTGACACCTGCGTTGCAGATAATTCCATAGTAGGCGCCGTTTTCCTCAATATCCGCCCCTAATACTTCAGCGCACTGCGCCCTGTCAGTCACATCAAAGCTTATAAGCGATGCGCTGCCGCCATCTGCTAAAATCCTATCTGCACACTCCTGCGCCCCTTGTTTGGAATTTCTGTAGTGCAGCACTACACTAAAACCATCCTGAGCTAATTTTTCCGCCATGGCACTGCCAAGTCCGGTACCAGCTCCCGTGATAAGAACTCTCTTCATAAAAAAAATCTACCTTCTGAATA
>DMTG01000252.1 GCA_003477345.1 Succinivibrionaceae bacterium
TGACGCCCTTAAAAATGAGCCTGCGCTTTTAAATGCCATTATGGTGGGGCTGGACGAGTACATTAACGCTTCAGAGTGCGTAACCGATCCAGTGTGCTGTATGGTTGACTACATCGTTTCTGACGCTGTCAGCGCATACAAGGCAGAAAAGGGGGAAAACGAATTTTTTGAAGCAGGAGAGATGAATGAATAGCTATGTAATTGACAGCAGCCTGTCCCGTGAAGAGATTATGAAACGCCTGAATGCCACAAAGGAGCAGGTGCTAACGGTCGGCAGCGAGTGCGCAGCGTCTGTGTGGACTGCTGAAGATATTGCATCTAATCTCGATTTTAAAAAGCACTATTACAGCTATTTAGGAATAGACAAACTGTTCAAAGAGGCAGACATTAAGGCTGAAGAGTTTGTGAATGATCGCTATCTGCTCGAAGATGCGCTTGAGAATCTGCACGACTTTATCAATTCTGATGACCGCCTTTGCGAGACTATCCGTAAGTTAATAGATACCTGTATTACCGATGCGCTGATCCGCCGCGTTAGGGAAAAAGAAGCTGAAGTGACAGAGCTTTTGTATGATTTGATTTGGAGGGGTTTATGAAACTTTATCGCAGATGGAATAAATACCTGATCAATGATACAGATCTGTCAGGCAAGGTGCCAGAGGGGCTTGAAACAATCGCTGTCTACAAAATATTCTTCTACAACGAGTCGGGGGTAGTGCTGGAAGACTCCTGCGATGCTGTATTTGACCGCAGCGTATATCAGAACACCACTAGCTGTTTTAACGATCTGCAGGATAGCGTCTCCCAGAAATACGCTAATAGTGACTATTTCGTTGTCTCTGAATTTAGAGGAATGCAGGACGCCACAATCCGCCGTGTGCCTAATTTCAGCCGTAAAGAAAACTTTGTAATTTTAAAGCCAATGGGAAAGCGATACTCCTTTGAGTCTGACGAGCATCGTCACGCGTGGCGAGACGGCGAGCTTTACATCTATGTCACTCCAGACACTTTTTATGAGGACAAGTCCCGTAAATTCTCGTGGCTTTCCGAGAACGGTCAGGAACAGTACCACGAAACCACCAGATTTTACTGCTTCAAGCCTGAAGGCGCAGAGAGTGAGCATGAGCTTCTGATAGGTGTCAATCAGCGAGATACCGTCAAAACGCCTGCAGGACAGTACGTGGAAAATATCAGAAACTTTCTTGCTCATTATCTCGAAGACTACTGTTTATCTGAAAGCAGAGTGCTTGAAGTGATCCGCCATAAAGATGAACTTATAAATCTTCTGCAGGGTAAAGCCGGTCAAGAGGTGTAATCTAAAAGGAAAATTGTCCGAGGGGCTTAAAACTGTTACTCTACTCAACATCAACAGCTTGTATTCCTGATTGAAATTAAAATCTTTGCATCCTATAATAAAGAAGAAGGGCAGAGTTTTTCACCCTGCCCTTTTCCAGTGGTACTAATATGCTACATTGCACAGAAACAAAAGTATCAGTACCAATAAAATTACAATTAAGGTTTTCATAAGAAAAATCCTTTTTAATTGTAATAAACAAAGGTACAAAACTCCTGTTAGAGCCAATGGTAGTTGGCTCTTTCAGGAGCCAGTACCACCTCATCAGAGTCACCTCTGACTTGTACCTATTATCTCACATTCAAATGAAATTATAAACACTTTTTATATAGAATATCTCTATATAACAGTTAATTATTCTTAAAGTGCCTCAAAGAATACGCCTCAAATGATCATTGCACGCTCTCCGAATTTTACGGAATGCAGAACGCTACAATCCGCCGTGCCGTGAATTTTTCACGAAAAGAGAATTTTTTGATTCTAAAGCCTTTGGGTAAGAAATATTATTTTGTCTCTGACAAGTCTCGACACGCATATAGAGACGGTGAGCTTTATATTTATGTCACTCCAGACACATTTTATGAGGACAAGCCCCGCAAATTCTCGTGGCTTTCTGCTGACGGAAGGGAGCAGTACAACGAAATTACCAGATTTTACTGCTTCAAGCCTGAAGGCGCAGAGAGTGAGCATGAGCTTCTGATAGGTGTCAATCAGCGAGATACCGTCAAAACGCCTACAGGACAGTACGTGGAAAATATCAGAAACTTTCTTGCTCATTATCTCGAAGACTATTGTTTATCTGAAAGCAGGGTGCTTGAAGTGATCCGCCATAAAGACGAACTTATAAATCTTCTGCAGGGCAAAGGCAGTCAAGAGGTGTAATCTAAATTAGTAAAAGTTTTAGTGTATGTTCTCCTCCTAACTAAAAGCGGGCTTTGGCCTGCTTTTTTATTGCTATCTGGGCTTATTGTGAGCTTCTGATTTTTAATCAGTCCGACAGGTGGACTTTTAATATCATACGTCTTGATATTGTATCACTATTTATGATATAATATACTCATACAGACAGGATACCGCCTATCTTTGTTATTCACTTGAGTTACGGAGTTGATTATGTTTTTAGTTGTTGAGTCTCTTAACGGATTGGCCTATGTTTTTCAGACCGAGAGCCGTCAGAAAGCTGTAACGCATCTTAAAGATTATATAGAAAGACTAAGCGCTGACTGCGAAGAGCAGTATTGCGAGAGCGGTTTTAACGATGACGACTCGGGCGTTTCAGGCTGGTTCAAGTCCGATCTTGATGACTATTACTGCATTGTGCACACCTTAGACGACATTCCTGTACTGTGATCATGTCAGTCAGAGTTCTCCTTACCAGAGCTGGCATTAGCCTGCTTTTTTATTTTTTGTGGTCCCGCCGATTAGAAATTAGTGCCGCCCAATAGGGATATTCTGTCCGCTGTCACCGAAGCTGATACAGGGGTATGCGAAGCAGCGCTGCTGGGCGGATTGCCGGGCTCTGACGGCTAATTGTTTTTAGACTGCTTATTTATATTATGTAATATTTTTGTATATAATATACATATACAAACCAATTACGGAGGCCCTATGAGCGAGACTAATTTAGTACCTGACGTTTCAGAGCTGGTAGAGAAAATAATCCCGGTTCTGAACAGCGTATTAAAGAGCAGCGGTATCTGTTTTACTGACGATAAATCCGCTGAATGCGATATGTCCTCTTATTCTGACTATTTTCTAATTCCGCTTAGTGACTGTCTTGAGCGCAGAGTCTCGGAAGAGCGTGTGATCGCCTGCGTTTTAGGCTGCTATACCGAGCTGCTGCTCAATCACGCCAAAGGCAGAGCTTTTATGTCAGGCCGTGAGGTGCAGCTCATTCGTGAAGGTTTGCATCCGATTTTAGAGAAATATGCTATTTAGCGATAACTTTTCTGTATTAAAATAGCATGGTAGATGACAACCAATTCGGAGCTGGCTTCTGCCAGCTCTATTTTTATCTGCGCCAATTGCCGCTTTGAAGCTTTTAATTATCTTTCTGTCTGTATGTTTATATAATATCATGTTACTTGACATTATATCAATATATATGATATAATATACCCATACAAACGAGACAGAGGATTTGGTATGGATAATTCACCTGAAAACAGAGCAGAGCTTCTTAGACTTGCCCAAAAGATTGAAAAAGAGTTTCTCCCTGAAAACGAAGATTTTGAAGGCTATAAATATCCCAATGAGCTCTACAGACTGCAGGACAGCACTAAATACTGTTTCAGGCTGCACCGCCTTGATTTAAACGTTATAAAAAGCGTGCAGGCACTGTTTGACAGTTCTTTTCTGAACTATGAACTCAGACAGCAGAATATTATCGGTATGGCTGTAGACGATGCTACTATCCGTCTTAACTGGGCAGATGCGCTCCAGCGCGTTACAAAGGGCTATAAACTTTCAAGTGCTATCGGCTACGGACTGACTGGTGAAGACATTGCCGCTCTTGCCGCTCTTCATAAAAAGAACAGATACAGAAAGAAGATTGAAGATCTGCTTGAAGACATAAACTATCATACTGAGAGCGAAGACTTCTCTCAGGGCAGATATGAGAAGTATCTAATTAGTCAGAAAGCAGAGCAGGCTCAGGAACTTTGTGATGAGAGCGAGGATGATCTCCCGCAAGGATACAGATCTTTGCTGTCTTATCAGTCTAGGCTTCGTAAAGCCTTGTCTGCATAGATGTAGCTAGATTTTATTGATCTGTCTGCCAATTGAGATCAGTGATTTTAAATAAGTCCACCTAGCCGGACTTTTTATTCAGTTGACAGCTCCACATGGCTGAAGCCAGGGGCTTTTCGGGCACAAATGAGAGGTAAACTATGAAAACATTAACTAAAGACGAATTTACAGCATTAACCGAGACCGAACAGGCACGGTACATTAACGCCTTGTGTGCGGCTAACCACATCGATCCTCCTTATCTCACGATTGCTGATGAAATTGTTGACAAGGACTCTGGTGAGGTAGTCGAAGATTTGTTCGACTATGCTCTTGATTTGAATATCGAAGCAACCGATTTAAGAGGAAAAGTTTTTGCAGATTAAACAGGGCGGGCAATATGAAAATGTTATGCGGCTGCTTTTTGAATAATACAGGCTTTATAGTTGGTCGTAAATATTTGCATTTAGTTAATGCAAACACTAATGAAAAAACAAAAAGAATATTTATGACCGATGAAATAAAAGCTGATTTAAAAAGGATTAAAGAAAATTATAGTTTAGATGACGTAAGACGTACTGAATCAGTTATAAAGCTATTTAACTAAGAGGTAAACAAAAAATGAAAATGATTTTTTCAAACATTGTCTTTTACAGCAAACGGAATCATAGAAATATCATGGTAGATTCATGTGTTGACAAATTAAATGTAGAGGTAACAGAAAGCGGAAGCGTGTTCAAGTGCTCAATTGACGAAGCAACCGGCGAAATTGTAGAAGAAAATTTAACCTTTGATTCAGATATGGCGGATAAAGAAAGAGAAGCTGAAAGACGCCTTGCAGAATGCGATGAAAGCTTGCAGACGGACATCGATTATGAGATCAAAGAAACCGAATTCGATTCGGAGGATATTGAATGATTTTAAACGTGCTTATTTTTTCGATTCCTTTCTACATTATTGGTAAATCTCCATCTTTTTTTAAGATTGAAAAAGCGCTTAGCTCTTTGAATATATAGCCGATTGGCGCCTTGTCATACGTAATTGTTTTATATCACATACATTGATATATATCATGTTATTTGATATAATATAAACATATTTGATATGGAGGTTTTTATGAGTATCAATACCACTGTTGCAATGGAGCGAGTTAAGGATCTGCTCACTACTAAGGGGATCAGTCAGAGAGAGCTGGCCTCGATTATCAATATGCGTGAGGAAACCATTTCCCGCTTTTTAAACGGCAAGTATGAGCCGAGCCTCGATTTTCTGATTGAGTCCTGCTGTGCACTACATGCCTCTCTTGACTCGGTATTAGGAATTGGGAGCTCATATAACGACGATCCTGGCTCTATCGTGTCAGCTGTAGTAATGAATGCATCCAAGTTTTCATCTGAACAGAAAAAGCAGATTGTGAGTGCTCTAGTCTAGTATGAGTAAATTTGACCAGTTAACGGGTTTCATTTCAGATATTTTTAGCTCCTCAAAAGAGTCAGGTGCTAAAAAAACATCTGTAGACAGCAAAGAGACTTTAAAGAAAGCCGCTGTGCCGAACAATGACGATCTTACGCCTTCACAGCGTCATGCTCTTGATCTAATGGTTATGGGCAGTAATGTGTTCATTACGGGCGGTGCCGGTACTGGCAAAAGCTTTTTACTGCGCAGATTTCTTGAAACGAGAAACGACGTTCTGGTTACAGCTCCTACCGGTGTTGCGGCCCGCAATGTGGGCGGTACTACTCTGCACAGAGCGTTTAAACTTCCAATCGGCATTATCTCAGACAGCGTGGCCGACGATGCTGATGACAAGAAGAACTCTTTTATCAGTAAAGCCAATGCTAAAAAACGCCGCAAGCTTCTTAAAGCCTGCAACGTGCTGGTGATTGACGAAATCTCCATGTGCAGGGCTGATGCGTTTGCCTATATTGCAGACATGATCCTGTCAGAAGAGCGTCGCCGTCATCATATTCAGGTAATACTGTGCGGGGATTTTGCACAGCTTCCTCCTGTAATCTCGAAAAAAGAGCAGGATATGTTCTCCCAGCTTTTCCCTGACAACCCTCGCGGGTGGGCCTTTATTACACCTCAGTGGCAGAGACTTGCCATTACCACCGTCGAGCTTAAAGAGATTGTCAGACAGAAAGATGCCAATTTTGCTATGGCACTTAACGATCTGCGCCGCGGTAACGCCTATGCGCTCAACTATGTTAATTCCTGGCACTGCAGGGATGAAATCTCTGACGCTGTGACCATCTGCGGCACCAACAAGGCCGCCTCTGAAATCAATAACTCCCATTTAGAGCAGCTCTCAGGCTCTGAACGAGTCTACAGACTCTCCTCCGACGGCGAGGTCAAGAACGGAGACATCAGCTGTGAGACTGAGCTTGCCTTGAAGGTAGGCGCAAAGGTAATAATTCTGGTTAACGATCTCAAAGATAACCTCTATCAGAATGGCTCTTTCGGTACTATTACCGACATGCTTCCCGACAGCGTAACCGTGCGCCTTGAAGACACCGGCCGCACCGTGGAAATCTGCAAGAATACGTGGGAGATCTACGGCTACGACACCGACGAGATCACTCAGACTATTCTGCGCAAGACTATCGGCACCTATACTCAGCTTCCGTTGAGACTCGGGTGGGCAGAAACCGTTCATAAATCTCAGGGTGCTACCTACAAGGCGGTAAATTTAATTCCGCAGGCCTTCTGGGAGACAGGACAGCTCTACGTGGCACTGTCCCGCTGTGTATCGCTCAATACGCTCTATTTTCCGGGCAATATCAGCAGATACAATCTCAAGACTTCTTCTGAGTTTCTGGAATATTTCGGCGCCTAGATTTTTCTAAGGAGGCTTTTATGCTACATTTTATTGTCGAATACTGCGTGGAGTGCCTGTGCATCGGCTCGGTCGGGCTATTAGGTGTGCTTGCGGTACTGTTTTCCTGACAGGGGTTTTTATGAAAAGTCTGCCAATTGTAATTCTGTCTGCCGCAATCGGCGTTATTCTCTCCGGCTGCTCCAGTACCAGTCAGTCCAGTACCGGTGATCCAGAGCTTGACAAATCCCTGCAGTCCTCAGAGGCCAGATTTTTCTCTAAAGCAGGCGGTGAAGGCTGTATTCTGGGCGGGCTTGGCGCAGGCGGCGTGTGCCTGCTGGCGTCTCCCAATTCGCATGTTATGTGCGTGATGGCAGCAGTGGGCGGCTGCCTGGTCGGTATGGGCACCAACTATCTTTTAGACAAGATCCGTGCTGACTACGCTACCACCGAGCAGCGTCTGAATGCATTGCGCGATTTCATGGATAAAGATCTAAAAGCTGGCCGACAGCTGGTGAGAACTCTTAAAAAGCTGCTGGCCGAGGATAGGGCAGAGCTTGCAAGGCTTGAGCGTTCTCTTGCTGACAAGTCTGTAATTGCCGACACCAAAGCCGAACAGTGCAAGCGTATGGACAAGAATATTGAATATATGCAGGCTATGCTTGAAGAGGCAAGAGAGAGACTCAATCAGGTAAAGGTAGCCCGCAATTCGCTGGCGTTAAGAAGCGGACTGTCCCGTGACTCAATGCTTAAAGTTGCTGACATTGACTATGCCTATAAGGCTCAGAAAGAGCTCTTTAATGAGTTAGAACAGGCCATCGCTGATTACAACAAGGCCCGTTATCTGCTTTAAAATGTAAAAGGCTCTGTCTACACAATATTTGTAAAATTCAGTTGCTAGTAGCCTTGTTTATTTAGCCTGGCGTAATTATCGCACCCTTCTTGGTTACCTAGGTCGCATGCTTTCCCATAATATTCTTTTGCGGTAGAATAGTTCTGTCTAGTTCCCCAACCGTTGTAATAAAGATCGGCAAGATTCTTGCAGCCGAATCCAGTATTCAGCTCGCAGGCCTTTTCTAGTATTTTTTAGCTTGCTGGTAATCATGTTTAACGCCTTGACCTCTGTCATAAAGTATGCCGAGATTCGAGCATCTGCCTCCATTATTCAGCTCGCAGGTCTTTTCGTAGTATTTTTTAGCCTCTTGGTGATCCTGTTTAACGCCTTGACCTATGTCATAAAGATAGCCGAGATTCGAGCAGCCGCGTCCATTATTCAGCTCGCAGGCCTTTTCGTAGAATTTTTTAGCTTGCTGGTAATCTTGTTTAACGCCTTGACCACTGTTATAAAGATAGCCGAGATTCGCACATCCATTTCCATCATTCAGCTCGCAGGCCTTTTCGTAGAATTTTTTAGCCTCTTGATAATCCTGTTTGACACCTTGGCCATTGTAATAAAGTATGCCGAGGTTACGGCATCCATTTCCATTATTCAGCTCACAGGCTTTTTCGTAGAATTTTTTAGCTTGCTGGTAATCCTGTTTGACACCTTGGCCATTGTCATAAAGATAGCCAAGATTCTTGCAACCGTCTCCATCATTCAGCTCGCAGGCCTTTTCGTAGAATTTTTTAGCTTGCTGGTAATCCTGTTTAACGCCTTGACCACTTTCATAAAGATAGCCAAGATTTGAGCATCCGCCTCCATTATTAAGCTCGCAGGCTTTTTCGTAGAATTTTTTA
>DMTG01000180.1 GCA_003477345.1 Succinivibrionaceae bacterium
AAATACAGAACGATATTTTACTAGCAAAAAAACAATTTGTACTATTCATAAGCCGTATGTCCTGCAGTTTTTTAGAAAGGCCGATTCCACATAATAGAATCCCAAGGCAGAAATAACTAAAAACATATTATAATTCAAGGATAATAATTAAAAATACAAACGTTTTTTATAAAAATGCAAATAAAACTCATGTAATTTGTTAACTGTCGGCAATTCAGAGACTTATTATGAACACAGCTCATTACAATAAATTTTTGGTGCGAATTTGAATCGCAGTCCTTAAAATGCGATAATTCCACAATTAAAAATTTTGTGAAATAGGCAATAGTGCCTAATTTTTTTTGTTGATTTGGTAGCACTGATGGACAAATTAGAAGAAGCCAAGAATAATGGCGTATCTGCGGCTAAAAATGCCGGTAATATGCAGGAGCTAGACGCAGTCAGAGTAGATTTTTTAGGTAAAAAAGGCTTGTTTAGCAGCTTTATGCGTGAACTTGGCAAATTGTCTGCTGAAGAAAGACCTGCTCGTGGTGCAGTAATAAATGAAGCCAAGCAGGCAGTTATTGATGCGGTAGAAACTCGTCGCGCTGAAATAGAAAAAGCTGAGCTTGATGAAAAGCTTTCTAAAGAAACTGTAGATATAACCTTACCAGGCAGGACCAGCGAACAGGGCAATATGCACCCTGTAAGCCGCACCATTGAACGTATCAAGGAAATCTTCGGCTCAATGGGCTTTTCCGTGGTTGGCGGACCTGAAATCGAAGATGACTATCATAACTTTGATGCTCTGAATCTGCCACCTAATCATCCAGCCCGTGCCTCTCACGATACCTTTATGGCTGAAAACGGTCTGCTGCTGCGTTCACAGACCTCTTCTGTTCAGATTAGAACCATGGAAGTGCAGAAGCCTCCAATCAGAATTATCGCTCCTGGCCGTGTATACCGTAATGACTACGACATGACCCATACTCCTATGTTCCATCAGGTGGAAGGCCTCCTTGTAGAGGAGCATACCTCTTTTGCGGAACTCAAAGGCGTGCTGAATTCATTTCTGGTTAATTTCTTCGAAGAAGAGCTGGAAGTTCGTTTCCGCCCATCCTATTTCCCGTTTACAGAGCCTTCTGCAGAAGTTGATCTGCGCCGCAAGGGAGGTAAATGGCTAGAAGTTCTAGGCTGCGGAATGGTTCATCCTAATGTGCTTAGAAATGTAGGAATAGACACTGATAAATACGTAGGTTACGCATTCGGCATGGGCGTTGAGAGACTGACAATGCTGCGCTACGGCGTAAATGATCTGCGCGCGTTTTTTGAAAGTGATCTGCGCTTCTTAAAGCAGTTCGCCTAGTATCAGCAATCAATTGGATAAAAAGAAGAAGTTTTATGAAATTCAATAAAAGATGGATAGATGAGTGGGTACCAAACACTCTGAGTGCTGAAGAGCTTTCTGACAAGATAACCATGGCAGGCCTTGAAGTTGATTCTGTAAGTCCTGTTGCCGATAAATTCAATTCAATCGTGGTAGCAAAGGTTCTGGACTGCTACCCTCATCCTGATTCAGATCATATGCACGTTACCAAGGTAGATGCCGGAACCGGAGAAGAACTGCAGATTGTCTGCGGCGCTCCTAACGTTCGTACCGGTCTCAAGGTATGCTGTGCCATGCTGGGCGCTCACGTTAACGGCATAGTCATCAAGGATGCAAAATTAAGAGGCGTGGAATCCCACGGCATGCTGTGTTCTTACAAGGAGCTGGGCATGGCAGAGGAGTCTGACGGTATTATTGAGCTTCCAGAGGATGCTCCTGTAGGAACCGACATCAGAGAGTATCTGCACCTTGATGATGACGCGATAATTGACGTTGATCTGACAACCAACCGCTCTGACTGCCTGGGTATTGCCGGCATAGCAAGAGAGGTTGCGGTACTTACCGATCAGAAACTCAGAGAGCCTGAGGTAAAAGCCGTACCTGCAGAAATTTCCGATGTATTCCCGGTGGAAGTAGAGGCAAAGGCAGACTGCCCTCGTTATCTTGACAGAGTTATTCGCGGAGTAAATCAGAAAGCCAAGAGCCCTATATGGATGACCGAAAGACTGCGTCGCGCCGGAATACGTTCCGTATCTCCTATTGTGGATGTTACCAACTATGTAATGCTTGAATACAGCCAGCCTTTACATTCTTTTGATTTAGGCAAGCTGAAAGAAAAAATAGTTGTACGCCGCGCCAGAGATGGCGAGAAGCTGGTGCTCCTGTCTGGCGAAGAAGTTTCCTTAAAAGATAATACTCTGATCATTGCTGACGGCAGCGATCCAGTTGCTCTTGCCGGCATATTCGGCGGAGAGAACTCCGGCATCAGCAGTGAAACCGTTGATGTGCTACTGGAGTCAGCCTTCTTTGCACCGGATTCAATAAAGGGCAGAGCAAGACAGTATGGCCTTGACACAGATGCCTCTCACCGTTTTGAAAGAGGTGTCGATCCTGAGAATCAGCTGAGAGCCATGGAGCGCGCAACTGAACTTCTGCTGAGCATAGCAGGCGGAAAGGCTGGTCCTATAAATGAGGTTGCAAGTCAGGCTGATCTTCCTGTACACGCCGATATTCTGCTGCGTTACAGCAAGCTTGAGAAGGTTTTGGGTGAAAAGATCCCTGAAGATGAAGTATTCAATATACTAGACCGTCTGGGAATGAAGCCTGAGAAGGTTGACGGCGGCTTAAAAGCTGTTTCTCCTAGCTTCAGATTTGATATCAGCATAGAAGAAGATCTGATTGAGGAAGTTGCCAGAATCTATGGCTACGACAGGATCCCTAATGCGGTTCCTGTAAGCGATCTGTATATGGTGCACGATGCCGAAGAAGTAGTCTCTGACGGCCTTATCAAAAAGCAGCTCACTTCTTCAGGCTACAATGAGGCAATAACCTATTCGTTTACTGATCCTAAGGTTCTCGAGGTATTCAGTGATGTTAAGCCATTAATGCTTACATCTCCTATATCTCTGGAAATGTCTGCCATGAGAACTACATTGCTTGCAGGTCTTGTGCTGGCCGCAAAGTATAATCTCAACAGACAGCAGAAGAGAGTTCGCCTGTTTGAACAGGGACTGCGCTATATCATCGATAAGAATGCTGAAAACGGTGTTCTGCAGGAATCCATGATAGCAGCGGTGGCGGTTGGAGATGCTAATTCTGAGAACTGGGCACATCCTGCACGCGGAATAGATTTCTTCGATATGAAGGGTGATCTGGAGGCTCTGCTTGGTGTAACTGCCAGCGGCAAGTCTTTTGAATTCAGAAAAACAACAGAAAAGGTTCTGCATCCTGGACAGGGCGCTGATATATACCTTAATAATACCAAGATAGGCTTTGTCGGGATGCTGCATCCTCTGGCTCAGAAAGCTCTCGGCATAAAGCAGCCTGTTGGCGTTTTTGAAATCAAGCGTTCTGCCGTTGAGAAGAGAAAGGTTCCAAGTTACGAGCCTTTATCCAAGTTCCCTTCAAGCCGTAGAGACTTTGCTTTTGTAATCAGCAAGAGCGTATCGGTTTCCTCTCTATCTGAGCTTATTGCCAGAGCAGGCGGAGAGATGGTCAAGGATATCAGAATCTTTGACGTATTCGAAGACGAATCTCTCGGCGACTGCCGCAGCGTTGCCTTAGGCGTGATTCTGCAGAATTCCGAGCGTACGCTTGAGGATAAAGAGGTTGACGCTATTGCTGAAACAATTATTGAAAAGGCAAAAGCTGAATTAGGTGCAACTCTGCGCGCTTAATTGAAATCTTTATACCAAGGCCCCGCGTCTAAAATGCGGGCCTGAGTTTTTCTAAAAGGACTGGCTGAAATAATCACAAGGCTCTTTGTGTAAACAGTAAAAGTCTTATATACAATGCATAATCAATTCAAGTATTATGTACTAGGAATATAGTTTATCTAAGTCCTGCAGCGTAAAATTCCCACATAAACCTGAGCGTAGCTTTATTATTGAAGTTAGGATTTTGCGTTAGCATAAAGGACAGTTTCAATTGGGATGGCGGCATATGGCAGAAAACGAGCAGCAGATGACTTCACTTGAGGCGCGACTTAAAAATCTCGAAGAAGTGACTGCAAAACTTGAAAGCGGGCAGCTGAATCTTGATGAAGCCATCGCTTCATATACCAAAGGGCTCGAACTGGTACTGTCATGCAGAAAAAGTCTTGATGAGATGACACAGAAAATAGAACTGGCCAAAAAGAAAATTCAGGGACTGGAAAATTCTGCTCAGCCAGGTGAAGAAATTGATGATACATTATTCTGAGTATAGATATTCAGGCAACCAAGCGAGGAGTAATTAGGTGAAACTCAAGGAATATGCTCCATATGCAGCAGATAGAGTCAACGGTTTCATGAAGGCTTATCTGGACAGACTGGATAAGGATGCTCAGAAACTGCATGAATCTATGGCATACAGCCTGCTTTTAGGCGGGAAGAGGGCAAGACCTCTGCTGGTATATGCTACAGGCACTGCTTTAGGTCAGAGTGAAGCTGTTTTAGATTATGTAGCAGCTGCTGTTGAGTGCATCCATGCTTATTCTCTGGTGCATGATGATATGCCTGAAATGGATAATGACAAGCTGCGCCGCGGTCATCCTACCGTACATGTAAAATTCGGTCAGGAGACAGCTCTGCTGGCTGGAGATGCCCTGCAGGCTCTGGCTTTTCAGCTGCTGTCGGATCCAGATTCTGGATTATCTGTAGATTCAGTTGCCAGACTGGTTCAGATTCTTTCTGTAAAAGCCGGCTATTCAGGAATGTGCGGCGGGCAGGCTCTGGATCTTGAAGCTGAGCATAAGCATCTTGCAATGGATGAGCTGAGACTTCTTCATTCTAAGAAAACCGGTGCGCTGATTAGAGCTGCCGTTTTAATGGGCGCCTATGCTGCCGACTGCAGAGATGAACAGACTCTCTCAAAGCTGGATGAATACGCATCCTGGGCAGGACTTGCTTTTCAGGTATGGGATGATGTTCTGGATGTTATCGGTGATACTTCCGTGATGGGTAAAACTCAGGGCAGTGATCAGTCATTAGAGAAAAGTACCTATCCTTCACTTATGGGCATAGAAAAGGCAAAGGAATTTGCTTTAGAGTGTGCCGAAAACGCTAAAAACGCTTTAGCTTCGATTAAAGAGGAAACCACTGTTTTGAGTGAGTTTGCTGATTTTTGTGTAGCGCGAGACCACTAACTTACATGAATTCGGAATATAAAATACTAGATAAAGTAAACTCCCCTTCTGATTTAAGACAATTACCTCAGGAGTCGCTGCCTGAGCTGTGCAGTGAAATCAGGTCTTATCTTATAGATACGATAAGCAAGACTGCAGGCCATCTGGCATCAGGACTTGCTGTGGTAGAGCTTACAGTGGCTCTCCATTATGTTTTTAATACACCAAAAGACAAGCTAATCTGGGATGTGGGGCATCAGTCCTATCCTCACAAAATCCTAACCGGGCACAAGAAAGAACTATCCTCCATAAGAAAAAAAGATGGTCTGCATGCCTTTATCTGGCGCGGTGAAACGGATTACGATATTTTAAGCACAGGACACGCCTCTACTTCCATAGGATCGGCTCTGGGCGTGGCTGTTGCAAACAGAAATTTAGGCGTAGACGACAAAGTTATTGCCGTGATAGGTGACGGCGCCTTATCAGGAGGTGCCGCCTATGAGGCCATGAATAATGCCGGCTCTTTAAAAAATGTGAATATGCTGGTAATTCTCAACGATAACGAGATGAGCATTTCGCACAATGTCGGCAGCGTAGCACAGGGACTTGCAAAAATCCTTACTAATCCTCACTACGTGAAACTGTACAACGGAGGAAAACAGGTTCTTCAGAAGCTTCCTGCAATTCATGATTTTGCCATGAGAGCCCAGGAGCACCTAAAGGGGCTGGTTATGCCGGGCACTCTGTTTGAGGAGCTTGGTTTCAACTATATAGGTCCTGTGGACGGGCATGATACAGATTCTCTGGTAAGTATTCTTAAAAATCTTAAGGATATGAAAGGGCTGCAGCTTTTGCACATAGTGACCAGAAAAGGCAAAGGCTACGCTCCGGCTGAGCATAATCCTGAAATCTATCATGGCGTGCCTACTTTTGATCCTGATTTAGGGCTTACCTCAAGCACTCACCCAAAAGACAATTCTTTTTCAGCAGTATTTGGTCAGTGGCTTTGTGACAAGGCAGCTGAAGATAAAACTCTGGCAGGCATTACTCCTGCAATGAGACTCGGCTCTGCCATGGCGGAGTTTTCTGAAAAATACCCGGATCAGTTTTTTGATGTCGGTATTGCCGAGCAGCATGCGATGGTCTTTGCCTCGGGACTTGCTGCAGCTGGAATGCATCCAGTAGTCAATATATATTCATCATTCCTGCAGAGAGCTTACGACGGAGTTATTCACGACTTTGCCATACAGAATCTTCCGTGTGTGCTGGCTGTTGACCGAGGCGGCATAGTAGGCCCTGACGGGCCGACTCATCAGGGAGTGTTCGATATTGCATATCTGAGAACGGTTCCTAATCTGGTGATCATGGCCCCGTCTTCGGCAGATGAAATGTATAAGCTGTTAAATACCGCTTATGCCTTAAACAAACCAGCCGTAGTACGCTATCCAAGAGCACAGGCTTCAGGCAGTCTGTCAGGCGTTACCGGCAGTGATGTGCTGGAGATTGGCAGAGGCCGCACGGTTGTTAAGGGCGGCAAGGTTGCCATAGCTGCATTCGGACCGCTGGTGCAGGATCTGAAAGAGCTTTGTGAAACAGAGCACTGGACACTGCTAGACATGCGTTTTATAAAGCCATTTGACAAGGAACTCATAACTGAAGCTGCCAAAAATCACAGTCTTATTCTGACTGTAGAAGAAGGTGCAGTCTCAGGAGGTATAGGCGAGGAAATCGCTGCTTTTGTTTCAGCGTCAGACAATCCGGTACCAGTTATAAACTCTGGAATTCCTGACAGATTTATCATGGAAGCAACCAGACAGGAAATCCTTAGTGAACTTGGATTGGATGCTGCTGGCATTAAAGCCAGAATAGAAAGATTTTTGAACAGATAGGAGGGGGTATGCCGTCATTTGATATTGTTTCAAAGCTTAAAAAAGATGAACTGCAGAATGCGGTAGATAATGCAAACAGAGAAATCACCAACCGCTATGATTTCCGCGGTACAGAAGCCTCTTTCAAACTGGAGAAGACCGAGAATACTGTAAAGCTCGATGCTCCTGAAGAATTTCAGATACAGCAGATGGATGATATTTTCCGCCAGAAACTAGTCAAACGCGGAATTGATGTAATGTCTGCCAAGTTTGGAGACTGTAGCCGCTCAGGTAAGAGAACTCTTCAGGAAGTTACCTTTAAAGAGGGCATAGATAAAGAGCTTGGTAAAAAGATTGTCAAGGCAATTAAGGATTCAAAGATAAAAGTAGACGCCAAAATGGACGGAGACGCGGTAAGAGTTACCGGTAAAAAGAAAGATGATCTGCAGGCAGTAATTTCTTTAATTCGTTCAGGTAAATTTGATCAGCCTCTGCAGTTTGACAATTTCAGGGATTAAAGCAAATATGTCAGTACAATCTGACGAAGCGTCGACAGAGGAAAAAGCGGTTCTTAACCAGAAAGAACAGGCAGACAAAACAGACAACAGCAATGCCGCTTCCCAAAATAAAAAAACACTGCTGCAGGAAATCTTCTCAAAAAAGATGGGTATATGCATTGTGCTGGGATTTTCCTCGGGACTTCCTCTGTACGTGCTGCTAAGCCTGCTGACTGCCTGGCTGCGTAAGCTGGGAATTGATCTGAAGGTGATAGGAATACTCTCTCTTATAATGATTCCCTACACCTGGAAGTTTGTCTGGTCTCCAATTCTGGACAGGTACAGCATATTAGGATTCGCCCGCCGAAAAGGCTGGATTCTGTTAACCCAGGTGCTTCTCATAGTTTTTATAGGAATTATGGGATACATCAATCCAAAACTCTCCATGCCTGCCGTATCAGCTCTGGCACTGCTGATTGCCTTTGCCTCAGCTACACAGGATATCGCGATTGATGCATACAGACGAGAGCTCCTCTCTGATAATGAACTGGGCCTCGGCAACTCGCTGTTTGTAAACGCCTATAGAATTGCAGGTCTGATCCCGGCCGGAGTTTCGCTGATTCTAGCAGACATTTTTCCCTGGTCGGTTGTTTACATTTTTACGGCATCCTGTCTTATCCCAGGCTTCTGCATTTCTCTATGCCTCAAAGAGCGCAGCGTTGTTAAGGCGCCAAGAAACCTTAAAAGCGCAGTTATAGAACCATGGCGTGAATTTATCAGCAGGCATGGCATAGCATCTGCCGCTCTGACCATATTATTCGTGTTTCTGTACAAGCTTGGCGACTCCATGTGTACCGCACTGGCAACTCCGTTCTATATTGATCTTGGATATGATCTGACCACCATAGGCATAGTGGCAAAGAACGTCGGTCTATGGTCAACTGTTCTAGGCGGTACAGTCGGCGGCATCTGGATGATAAAGCTTGGTATCAATAAGGCCCTGTGGATCTTCGGCTTCTGCCAGATGATTGCAATTGTCGGCTTTGCACTGATTGCCAAAGCCGGCGAAACAGAGGTGCCTTCTATCTGGTACCTTGCAATTGTCATTGGCCTCGAAGCTCTGGGCACAGGGCTTGGAACAGCCGCCTTCGTGTCCTTTATTGCCGCCAAGACCAATCCTGCCTATACAGCGACTCAGTTTGCTCTTTTAACATCGCTCTCAGCTGTTCCCAGGACTTTCTGCAATGCAACAACCGGCTTCATTGTAGACGCAGTAGGGTGGGTTAATTTTTATTATCTGTGTGTGGCGCTGGCAGTTCCGGGCATGCTTTTACTGTTCAAGGTCGCTCCCTGGAACAGCAGTTCTATAGAAAAGTTCGAATGAACAAATAACAGGTCAGCCGAGCAGAATTATTCAATCGGCTGACAGAAATGCGTATAAAAGCTAAATGATCTTAAAATGTGATTAAGTTCACATAATTAAAACAATTACAGCCTTTTTTTTTCGAGATTTTTTTTTACAGCTTTAACTTTCGGTTTTTAAAGTAATTTCGAAATTATCTTACATACAATCTAAGATCTTAATACATCAATACAAATCAGCGTTTTATGGTAAAATTCTCAGACGGTTGTCTGTCTTTTGCTTTTGTTAACACATATAGTAATTAGATGGATGACGTTTTATTTGAACTTAGTTGGAACCGTCTATGATTAACATCAAAAAAGGATTGGACCTGCCTATTGGTGGCAAGCCTGAACAGTCGATCAGCGACAGTCCTGCGGTAAAGCACGTTGCCATTCTTGGCTGTGATTACGTAGGAATGCGTCCGTCGATGGCTGTTGAGGCTGGAGCCAAAGTAAAAAAGGGTCAGGTTCTCTTCGAAGATAAAAAAAATCCTGGAACCCGTTTCACTGCTCCTGCCGCTGGTACTGTTGTTGCAGTCAACCGCGGTGAGCGTCGCGTATTCCAGTCATTAGTGATCGAGGTTGATCCTAATGGTGAAAGTGTAGAGTTTAAAAAGACTCCGGCTGATAAACTGACAGAACTCTCTCCAGAAGATGTGGTCGATGAGCTCGTCGAATCCGGCATGTGGACAGCGTTCCGTACACGTCCGTTTGACAAGACTCCGGCTATCAAATCAAAGCCGCATTCAATTTTCGTAACAGCAATGGATACCAATCCTCTTGCTGCTGACGCAAAGTTGATTATCGATGCAGAGTCTGAGGCTTTCCTGGATGGTCTGAAAGTCATTAGCAGAATTACTGCAAATACTATTTACGTCTGCAAAGATGAAAGATCACTGCCATCTTGCTCAATTGCAAATGTAAAGGAAGAAGTGTTTGTAGGACCTCATCCTGCCGGACTCCCAGGAACTCACATACACTACCTGGATCCTGTAAATGAGAACAAGACCGTATGGTATATCAACTATCAGGACGTCATTGCAATTGGTCACTTATTTGTAGAAGGTGAATTCTATAACAAGCGTACAATTTCTATTGCAGGCCCAATGGTTGAGAATCCACGTCTTGTAAATACAATTCTTGGAGCATCTGTTGCAGAGCTTACAGCAAACGCTTTAAAGAAATCAGAAAACGGTGTACGCGTAATTTCAGGCTCCGTACTGTACGGCTATAAGTCAGTAGGTCCATTTGCCTACTTAGGCCGCTATCAGAGTCAGGTATGCGCAATCGAGGAAGGCAACAAGAATGAGTTCTTCCTTAAGAACTGGATGGGACTTGGTTCTAAGCGTCACAGTGTGACTCCAACTGTTCTTTCATCTCTCTTTAAGCCATCTGAATATACCTTTAACACTGCTTTAAACGGCGGACCTCGTCCTATTCTGCCAATCGGCTGCTATAGCAAGGTTCTTCCTCCAGATATTGAAGCTGTAATGCTGATTCGCGCCATCGATATGAATGACGTTGATCAGGCCAAGCTTTTAGGTATTCTCGAGTTCGGTGAAGAAGATATTGCTCTGTGCACCTATGTATGCCCAGGCAAGACTGACTATGCACCTCTGCTTCGCAGAAGCCTGAACAAGATTGAAGAGGAGGGCTAAACAAGTGTTATTGAATTTTCTAAAGACATTCCAGCCTTTATTTACAAAGGGTGGTCTGCTCTCCTGGTTCTACCCGCTGTATGAAGGTACTTTCACCTTCCTGTACAGCTCCGGCAGAGTAACCGCAGGCAAGACCCATGTTCGTGACTTCTCTGATCTGAAGCGCCTCATGATTATTGTCTGGCTTGCAGTTTTCCCTGCAATGTTTTTCGGCTGGTACAATATCGGCGGACAGACAATCGATGCTATAGCCTCAATGGCTAACGGCAGCGATATTGCAAACGCCTCCTACAAGCTGTTCAGCAACGACTACCACTTCGCTCTTGTAAAACTGCTGGGTGGTTCTTTAGGCGCTGAGGCTGGCCTGTACAGCAAGATGCTGATTGGTGCGGTTTATTTCCTGCCTATCTACATCGTAGTATTTGCTGTAGGCGCATTCTGGGAAGTGCTGTTCTGCCTGGTTCGCAAGCATGAAATCAACGAAGGTTTCTTCGTAACTTCCATTCTGTTTGCACTGATTGTTCCTCCAACCATGCCTTTATGGCAGGCTGCCTTAGGTATTTCATTTGGTGTAGTAATCGCCAAGGAAATGTTCGGCGGTACTGGTCGTAACTTCGTCAACCCTGCCTTAGCAGGTCGTGCATTCCTGTTCTTTGCATACCCTGCATCCATATCAGGTACCAACTGCTGGGTTCCAGTAGATGGCTTCTCTGGTGCTACTCCTTTAGCTCAGTGGGCTGAAGGCGGTGAGGCAGCTCTGATCGACGCAACAGGAAATCAGCTGACCTGGTTTGATGCCTTTATTGGTAACATCCCTGGCTGTATCGGTGAAGTATCCACTCTCATGATTGCTGTAGGCGCTCTGTTCATTCTCGTAACAGGCATCGCTTCATGGCGCATCATGCTGGGTGTTCTGGTAGGTGCATTCCTGACCTCTTCACTCTTCAATGCCATTGGTTCACAAACCAACTTCATGTTCTCAATGCCATTTGCATGGCACCTGGTATTAGGTGGTTTTGCCTTTGGTACTGTCTTTATGGCAACTGACCCTGTATCAAGTGCATTCACCAATGGTGGTAAATGGGCCTTCGGTATTCTGATTGGCGTTATGGTAATTTTGATCCGTACCGTAAATCCTGCATACCCAGAAGGCATGATGCTGGCAATTCTGTTCGCTAACTGCTGGGCACCTTTATTTGACTACCTGGCAACTATGCGTAATATAAAGAGGAGAGGCGCCCGTGTCTAAGCTGAATAAAGACTCCGTTTTAGGAACGATAATAATTATTGTATCGTTCTGCTTGGTCTGCTCCGTTTTAGTTTCAAGTGCCGTAGTAGCTCTTGGTCCTTTTAAGGAAGCAGCAATTGCAAACGACCGTCAGGTCAGCATCCTCAATGTTTCTGGATACAAAGTTGAAGGCTCTGTAGCTGAAACTTACAAGAAACACATTGAGGCTCATCTGCTTGACGTAGAAAAAGGCGTATTTGCTGATTCACTGGTTTCCAAGCCTGAAGAAATTGACGAATACAATTTCGCTT
>DMTG01000152.1 GCA_003477345.1 Succinivibrionaceae bacterium
CAATATTGATTTGATTTTCATAAAGGAATCTCCTGAGTAGTTTTAATATTGCTAAACGTTATTCTTTTACTTCGGTATCTGGAGTTGCCAGTACGAAGCAGTCGCAGATCTCATTGTTTCTGGTATTGTCAAAAGCCAACCCAATGGCATTCATCTCAGTTTCGGCATTTTTAAGTTCCAAAGCCGCTGCACAGGCCTGTTTAAACTTGTCTGTTGACCACATCGAAGATGAGGTTTTGTAGATCTGAATTTTTGCATCTTTAGCCTTTTCCTCTTCATCAAAATATACAGATGCCTTGTAGACCTTGAAGTTGGCTCCTCCTGCTGCCAGCCCCACAAAAGGAATAAAAGTAGCTGCATTAGGATTGCTATGCATATAGAGGTACTCCCAGGTTGATGTCTTTTCCCCAGGATTTATGACATTATGCGGCTGTCCCATTTCTATATAGGTCTCTTTCTTGGTCATATGCTGAGCGGCAATGTTTGAGATCTTAAGCGAGTCTGAGGCTCTGGTATCTGAGGTGGATATGCCGCAGCCGGTAGTTACAAAGACGCTTAGAATCATTACTGATAATAATTTTGCTTTCATTTTTCTATTCCTCGTTTGTAGTAGATATGGCTTTAATAAAATCCGGATCGCTGTACAGCTTTGAAAGCAGAGCCTTTACCATTATCGGGTACTGCTGCCTGGTAAGATGTATGGCCTGAATTCCCATGAATTTAAAAGGGAAGCTGTGCTCATAAGAAATTTCCTTTTCATAGGCAGTCTGACCGTTTCTGTTTACTGTGACCAATGCAGCAAGTGATCCGCTGCCGTGGGAGCTCAGCCTGTTTTCTGTTATGACAGCGCTGATCCTGTTTAAGGAGCCTGCTTTGTATTTATCAGACAGCATGAATTCAAGCTTTATTGATTCCTTGAGGTATTCAGGAAAGCCGCCGCTGTAAGGCGAGTACAGCGTAACCAGACGGATTTTTATTTCTTTTTCTAGAGCTTCTCTGCTGCAGTATTCACAGTAGGTAAAATCTCCCACATCCGCCTCGATATCCTTTGACTGCAGCAGTCTGATGTTGTTCGCATCAGGTGAGTATTTATCTATCTTGATATCCGTAGCGCAGGCTGAAAGAAGACAGGCTGCGGCTGCGTAAACCAGAAGAGCAGGGCGTTTTATATTCATAAAATCTCCTATTACTTAGGCCTAAGAGGCATCTTCGTCCACAATAAAGAACTCGGT
This sequence comes from Succinivibrionaceae bacterium, assembly GCA_003477345.1. Taxonomy (GTDB): domain Bacteria; phylum Pseudomonadota; class Gammaproteobacteria; order Enterobacterales; family Succinivibrionaceae; genus Succinivibrio. The sequence goes on from DMTG01000152.1 coordinate 1,233, forward strand.
TGAGAAGTCGGCGTAGTCTGCTGTGGCTGCGACATCAATCTTTCTTACCAGAGGCACGGTTACCTTTGTAAGAATTTCGCTGTCATCTGCAGTCTCTTTTTCATCCTCCAGATCGGTAAATACGAACTTTTCACTGACTCTTGCCTCAGTCTTGAGCCAGTCACTGTTCCAGAGAGACAAATCCTCTCCAGCTACAATTCTGCATAATTTGTTGTTATACGGGCACAATCCTGCCTCATGGTCAATATAGACAGTCATATCCTGCAGCCAGATCTGAGTGTAGTCAGAATTAGGCTGCGCGAGGATTTTCTTAACCATGAGCGCGCAGATCTTTATGGCTGCATCGATATCATCTGCCTGATTTAAGAGCAGACTGGCAATTCTGATTGCCAGCTGAGCTGAGAGCACATTATCCAGGGCAATCTGGGTGAGTACGGCCACCATAGCCTTTAGGTTCTCCTGGATTTTGATTCCGTCTTCAATTCGCTTTTCGATACGTTTATCAAGATCGTTAAGCAGAGTCTTAACCTGTCCGCTGTTTGGGAATTTTCTGCCAAACTGCAGGATAAAGAACAGGTGCTTTTCGATGCCGTCAAAGTCACAGCCTTTCTTATTGAAGACAGGTGTGTTCTCGATATAGTAGAGCTTGTCAGCCTTTAAGGCTTTCAGTACCAGATCTTCATTTTCAGAAGTTTTGCCGGGATTCATTCTGAAGCTGAGCTTTTCAAGAATTCTCTGCAGCTCATAGGAAATCGTTTCCAGTTCTTCCTTGTTATTGCTGAAGATGCGGTAGTCATCGCGATAGCGCAGGACACGGTAACAGGTTATGCCCAAAGCGGTCAGTTTTTCAGATAAAAGCAGATCGGCATAGCCTAATATGATTTCGGCTATGAAATCAGACACTGTAGAGCACTGCGGCAGCTCTGAATTTCTGCCTTCCTGCATGGCGCCAAGATAATAGCAGATGGCACCTGCGAGCAGATTTCCTGACATATCATCCCTGGCTGTTCCTTTTCTGCACAGAGCCTTTCTCAGGTCCTGGTGGCTGACAGAGCCGTAGCAGTTGGTGATATCGGATATGAACATGTACCTGTACTCCAAAGAGAGTTCCAGTGTTCCCTGTTCGATGCTGTTCCACCAGTGCATAACCGTAGTAGAGTGATAGAAAGGCTCCTCCTTCTCCGGGATCAGAGGGAGCGCGCAGGCTTTGATATTAGGTACAGTAAAGTCTTTAAAACATTTCTTTATAAACTGCCAGTTTTTATCAATACAGATTTCTCTGCACAGAAAATAGTAAAGATAAGGATTGATTAGGCTCTTTGGACGGACTGCATATTTTCCATCCTTGTTGCATAGCATGGTGAAGTTTACAGCTTCAGTATCAGCAGGATTTATGCCGCTGCAGCAGTCAGCAAAAGGTCTGCTGCCGATTTTACGTTCTATTTCCCTGAGCATGGGCGCAAAATTAATATACTTCGGCAGCTCCTGATTGAAATAGTTTTCGCTCTGCATGAAGAAAGACAGAGCTTCAGAAGATGCTAAAGAAAGAATATTTTTGGCCATTTGTATGTCCCCGGATCTTAATAGTTTTATAAGCAGTTAACTGGCGGCTTCAGTTAAGCTGCTGCCTTTTGTTTTATTAAAAAAATCATTTGCCAGGCTGAAGAGGAATTTGTAGCCATTAGGCTGATAAACTCCGGCCTCCCGGATGGTTTCGTAGAAGGCCTTTACTTCCTCAGAGGTTTTCAGGGCACTTCCGAAAATCGGTCTTTCAAGATAAATGGTATCGGCGTAACGGCAGCGGGACAGTGCTACGTACAGCTGTCCAGGAAGCCAGAAGCCTTCAGGATTCAACAGATTTATGGCATCAAAGGTCTGTCCCTGACTCTTGTGAACAGTTATTGCCCAGCATAGTTTCAGCGGATACTGGGTATAAGAGCCTATGATTTCTCTTTTAAGACGCTTCTTCTCTTCAGAATAGACGTAACCGTATATATTCCAGGTGGCAGGCTCGAACTCCTCTAGTGTGCCGTCTCGGTCCATTTTTACTACTATGATTCGTTTGTTTTTAATAGCGACTACTTCTCCGCAGCTGCCGTTGCAGCAGGTAGGAGTGTTCATGATGCTCATGACTCTGGCACCGATTTTTACTCTGAAAACCTCATCACAGACGATATCCGTGTCTTTAACCACTCCGGTCTTTGCGACAAGTTTTCTGTACACGGAGCCATTAATTTTATCAAGGTGCGCATCATTGATTCTGGCAGCATCATCGTTGCGGCCGCAGATAGTTATGGCATGAGCGCTTCTGGTGTTTGAATGATTCTGATTAATAAAATCAAGACCTGAATTATCACCGAGACGGAGCTTATTTAATGCTTTTATAAAAGCAGGATCGCTCTGACGGACAGGCTCTGTGAGTTCACAGGTGTGTATGTCAAGCAGCTCCCAGACCTTGGAATTGAAGGCATAGCCTGAGCTTTCTCCAGGGTAGAGCTGATCAAAGATCTGTTTGTCTCGGCCGAACAGTACCGGCGGCAGCTGGGCAAAGTCTCCGCTTAGAATAAGTTTCAGACTGTGGCCGCGCTGGCGGCAGCATATAACCAGAAAGGCAACATAGGTGAAGATATCGCTCCTGCAGAAGCCTACTTCATCAATGATTAGAGTGCTGACTTTGCTCAGGAAATATACCATGGTACGCACAGTATTTTTGTTATAGACCGAGCCTTCTTCAGAATCGTCAATATCAGGTGAAATAATGCCTAAAGGCAGTTTGAAGAAACGGTGAATGGTGGTGCCTCCAATATTGGTGGCGGCAATACCGGTAGGGGCAGTGACTACGCAGTCCCTCATAAGCTTTAGGTAGAGTTTTAAAATATAGCTTTTACCGGTGCCGGCACTGCCGGTTACAAATACGTTCTGCTCGGTAAGCATGGCGATAAAGGCCTGTTTCTGAGATGCTGTCAGCTTAAGCTCTAAAGTATCCAGATTTACCTCATCATTGAGTGCACCTTTACTCTTGAGATCTTTCAAGATGGCCATGATTTCAGGATCACACTTAGGAGCGGCTGAGGCAGTATTTACAGCAGGCAGATCACCTCCTTTGTAAGTTAGCTCTCTGATAAAACTGCCTGCCTGCATAATGCTCTCCTTTTTTTGTGTTTTTTACTGTAGCTGTTTTATCTGTTGCTTAGAGTGTGCCAACTTCGTAAATGTTTTTAACTTATTGAAAAATAAAACAAATGATAAAATTTGAATGTGCAAAAAAATTAGTAAATTTACAAATTATTGGTAGTTTTACAATCAAATGCGCTAATATGGATCTGGTTCTGCAGCTTTTTTAATTTATTTTTAATAAGGCTGATTCAGCGGCGCAGCTTTCTTGATTAACCGGAGGTTGATATGAGTGCAGACAAGCTTACGATGGTAGCCTGGATAGGCATTACTGATGTGAAATGTGCCCAGGGATATCTTCACCCAGAAGACATCGACCCAGAAAATGTCCCGGAAGGTATCGGACCTCTGCGTACGCTGATAGAGGGTATTGATGGCTTAAAAGAGCTTATTCTGCTGTCAACTGCAGGCACTGAAAAATTTGTACCTCTGATGGAGGAATGGATCAGGCTGTGCCCTAAAGTACCTAAATTAAAGGTTATAGACACACATATAGTTGATCCTTCAGATTATGTGGAAGTTTACGCGACCTCTTTAAAGGTTTTTGATAAATTCTGGAAAGCAGACAAACGAAGCAGCTATATTTTTCATCTCTCCCCTGGTACTCCCACCACAACTGCTGTATTCCTGTATTTAACTCACGTTAAGTTCCCAGGAGGCAGGGTATATTCGACTGTTGCGCCGAAATATCTAAAAGAAGGGCAGTCGGGAGTAAGAGAAGTAAAACTGCCTTTCATGTTCCCGATTAATGCAGTTAATACTTATAGTGAAGGCAGCCTTGCCGAAGAGCGGCAGCTTAAGGATTTATATGCCTACGCTGAATACAAGACTGTTAACATTATGCTCTTAGGTGAGCCTGGTGTAGGAAAAAGTGAACTTGCAAGAAAGATTCATAATGACTGCCGACAGAATAAGGAAGAAAAGCTGGTTGAAGTTGACTGTGCCGAGCTTGCCGGTGGCGATGACAATATGTTTCGCTCGGCGCTTTTCGGCTATGAAAGAGGCGCTTATACCGGAGCTACAGATTCGAATGAAGGCTATTTAGGAGCCCTTGAGAAAAACGGCGGCACTCTGTTTTTTGATGAGATTGCAGAATTGCCTCTAAAGCAGCAGAGCATACTCTTAAAACTGCTGCAGAATCGCAAATATCAGCGCTTAGGTGCCCGAGACAAGACGCCTCGAGAAATGCGCAACGTGCGTTTTATCTGCGCTACCAATCAGGATATAGAGAGTATGGTGAGAGAGGGCAGATTCAGAAGCGATCTCTACTACCGCCTCAATACCTACGCAGTAAGACTTAAACCGCTTAGAAGTCTTATAAAAGAATCCTCGGATATCTTAAGTATCAAAGTTAAAGATCAGATAGATCTTATCTGCAGTCGAGAGCCTAATCTTAATGAAGCATGGAAAGTAAGCAGTGATGCAATGCTGCTTATGGAAAACTATACCTGGCCTGGTAACTTGAGAGAGCTCTATCATGTGATGCTTTTAGCCTGCATCAGTGCCAAAAGAGCAGGGCGCAGGGAAATTCTGCCTGAAGATATTAAAGACAGGCTTTACGATCCTCTCTCAGTAAAAACTTCAGATAATTATTCATCTGATAATCTGGCGCTGCCGGTAAAAATAGGGGAAATAACCGATTCAATAACCTACAGGTATCTAAACAAAGCCTTAGAACAGGAAAAGCACAATATGAAAAAAGCCTGCAAACTTGTTGGCATGTCTTATGACAGTGCCAGAAACTTTATGAACAGGATGAAGAAAGAATCGACAGACTGATGAAAATGGATTTCCAGAATTTTATACAATGGATATAGAGAAGTCCCATTAGAAAGAGCCTTTCCTGGCTAATAGTTACGATAACTTGTTGTATAAACCCTTTTTTTACGAATTATAAGTAATTTGTTTAGAAATTTCGTGTAGTTATCCTTATACTCTATACATAAGATATATGTAGGTGTAGAGAATTAAATTTAGGGTCC
>DMTG01000203.1 GCA_003477345.1 Succinivibrionaceae bacterium
TATATTTCATAAAGTAACATCACTTTTTTTGCAAAAGTGGTACAGAGCTTTCTGCAAAGTTGTACATACTCACGAGGGTGCATCACTATCGGCTTTACAGCCATTTGAAAATGCAAAACTCGGGCAGAATGATTTTAAGAAAAAGGATACCTTATCATTTTTAGTCAAAAATACTCGGGCAGGTATTTATTTTATATTTCATAAAGTAACATCACTTTTTTTTGCAAAAGTGGTACGGATTTTCTGCAAAAGTGGTACAGAAACAAATACGATGAATAAAGGGCGCAGAGGCATTTTGATAAGAAAAACTCGGGCAGCGCTAAATCAACCTAAAAATCAGGTCTAAGGAGTCGGGCAGCTATTTTTTATATATTTCATAAATTAAAGGCACTTTTTCTGCAAATGTGGTACAGATCAAAAAAAATACTCAGTAAAATTTACAACCAACTTTCATTATAGATATTACTTTAGTAATATATTAATAATTTTTAATATTTCGCAGAGGTACGCATGAGCGACTATAAAATCTCCCTTGATATAAATACCGGAATTCTGTCCCTTGATTTGGGATTTAAGTATGCAAGATTTCGTTACATGGCAGCAGAAATTTTACTCAAAGAGAAGAAGAAGGGATTTAACTTTGAAGATAGAATTTCTATGTCTGAATTTGTACAGGCAATTAAATTCTGTTCTGAACATTTTGAGTCTGTATCTCTCGGAATAGATAAAGTAGTTTTTCTCGTATTTCTTTACTTTCTCAAAGAAAAATTTGCTAGAGAATTTGAAGAAATCAGAAAGAAAGGAAAAGACTATGAATATTGGTTCATAAATGTGTCTATTCGAGATTCAGAAAAATTTAAAACAGAAGGGATGACCGAATCAAAGATACTTGAAGATTTCTATCTCGAAAATAATCTTGCCTTCAATAATATCGCCTGGGAGTATACCGTCTTTAATCAGAAGACCAAGAAACAGGCGATTATAGATCCAAGATATATAAAAGAGCATGACTGTTATGACATAGATAAGCAGGCATATAAAGTTAAAGCGTTCAGAGTCTGCTCAAAAGAATCTAGGGGGCTCATCAAAAAGTATGAAGAGATCTTAGTGCCAATAAGAAAAAGTCTGAATACACGTAGCAGATTTCATTTATATGAATCAGCATTGAGTGCACAGCAGAATAAACTCTATAAGATACTTACAAGAACCAACCTCAAAGATTCGTCAGAGGTAACTGATTTGTATGAGGACGCAGAGCAAAACGAAGAATAAAATTAAATTGTAATAGTAGCTCTTGTGATTGTCTGTCACGTAGAATAACGTGCCCTCGTAAGCAGAATAAAAAACGTGGCAGAAAATCAGAGCGTGAATGTCGTTAATACTGTCATAAAAAAAACAGAGCGTGTCTTAATTAAAAATCTTGCCGTGTGTCCTGCACAAAATCCAAATTGAGCCACACCCACTCCCAATTCCCCACCCTCTCAAAATTGTCCGACAGAAAATTACAATGCGCAGTTCCACGTCCAAGACAAAAATACATCAGGAAGTGTAATAAAAAATACCGCAAGACGGCCATGTGTTCCGTTAAAAAATTACGCAGAGAGACACGTCATGTCACGTTAAAAATAAAAAGCGTGGGAGCCTAGAGTCTGGAGACAAGATCGGTACTAAAAAAAATAACCAAACCTGCACCCCACTCCCGATTAAAAATCAGAGAGCGAGAATAGGAAAAACACAGAGGCGTGTTAGAAGACGTAAGAGAGTCGTCAGTGTGACGGTAAAGCTCAGCAGTCATTTAATAAAAAATCCCTCGTACATTTCAGACACCACCCCGCACCACCCACCTATTGTGAGACAGAGAATTTTAATTATCCTCTTCCGCCTTAAAAAAGAACCTCACTCCTGCGCCTTTAAAATCCGTTTAAGAAAACGCGAGGGCACGCAGATGTCCGTGACAGTAAAACGGTGTTTACGGAAGGTGCCAAGATTGGTGATAAAAATTAAGAGAAACTAAAAAAGTTAGACTCAGAATTCTGGAGGCATATATGCGGTAAAAAAACGGGTGAGACATTTCGAAGACGGCGCACTATGACGGATTAAAAACCAGAGCGTGTCACAGCGCGTAATTTTACGGTTAAGCTGGAGCGTTCACCGGGGAGAAAAAAAATAAAACCAGATGGCATAATCACGAGAGACAAGTACCCTAAAAATTACCTATTGAGTGTCAGAGAATTTTAATTCGTAATAGCGTTGCAGCTCCCGTAAAAATATTTACGTAGATACCGCCGTCTCTGACGTAAAAAAATTTTTTTTAAAAGTGATAATTTTTTGCACCATAAAAATGCAAAATTAAAAAATCCCAAAATTTCGAATATCGCCCTTCTACAAAATTATCGCTGCACAGCACACATAATCCCCTGCCTTATCTTGTCTATTGGCCCTTGCAGACTTATAATAGACCCATCTTTAAGATCGTCATCAGAAGACGTTAACGTCTGTCGTGAACAGTTACGTTTAATGCGTAGCCCAGTAACTTCCCAAAAAAGAGATTTTGTCTCTTTTCAAAAAAATCCCCTGCCAGGGAAAACTTTTTATCCTGCGCCTCTGGGGACATCACCTTCAGACGATACCTTTATCTCTGCTGAATTAAACCTCAGCACCCGTAAATTTACTGTCTGAATTAAACCGGCATTACCTGTCCGTAATGTCTCACGCCGAAGGGCATACATGCTATGCCCGTCAGGAGCGTTTCATGTGTGCTCTTCATTTACTTTTGGAGAACCACCATGAAACTATCAATCATTTTGTTCGCGGCATCACTTGCAAGCTACATAAGCGCCAGCTTTGTGGACAGGTCAGACGGGTTCACGCTAGTGTTCCTGTCGCTTGGGCTGTTTGCAGCAGCCTTTATGACTCTGCGCAGCTACGTGAAGCGCACGAACTAAAACTATTGGGTGTTACTGACGCTCAATAATCAATCTTTTTCTCACCCATCTGGGAGACATTACAGCTCCCGCATGGGCAAAGCCGTTCTGTCTCCCCGTTTTATTTTTTAAAGGAGGAAACGTGAACGAGAGTGAAAAAGAAAAATTCAGGCTTGAATGTCTGCGTGAGTATCGCAAGGCAGAGGCGGCCAATGCGAGAGGTTTACGTCTTGCATATCTGGCAGCTGAATTTGCCTGCATGGCTCAGCTGTTTACAGACATCATGGCTATGTTCGGTTCAACAGAACAGCTAACGGTATATTTTTATTGGAAAATACTGCTGGAAGCAATTGGTTGTTTAGTGCTTGGTTTATTAACAATCCATGCGGTTGAAAAACTGCGCACTCTCACCGATAATATAGTTATGACGGAGTAAAAAGCTATGATAGATCTGAATGAATATCAGTTTTTGCGCTACTCAATTTTAGTTTTATTTCCATTTTTTGCTGCATTTTGCCTATTCGGCCCGAGTATATACGAAATATACTTAGACAAAAAAGCCGAAAAGACAAATAAAGCGAGAAAGGAAAAAGAAGCTGAGAAAAAGTAAGACTAGGAAAAGCTATGATTGATTTAACAGCTACGATAGACTTAACTCAACACGAGTGGTTGCGTTACACGCTTTTAGTTTTATTTCTTCTTGTAGCCATATTTGTCTTATTCGGCCCTGTTATATACGAAAGGCATTTAGACAAAAAAATGCTAGAAAGGAAAGAAAAAGAAGCTGAGACTGGTGAAAGCCACAACGCTCAATCTAGCTAAAAAGGCAGATCTCTTTTAGATCTGTCGTCACTTAAAGTCCTGCCTATGCGGGACTTTATGCTTTCTGGGACACACTGTCCGCCACAGCGCCCTATCTTAAATTTTCCGCACTTAAAAATTCTTTAAAACCTCAAAACGGCGATTTTTGCCCCTATCAACCAAAAATCTTTTACACGCGCCCTACATAATGAGCATATTCACAACTGTTTTTGAGGAAGTTGAATATGCAACCTGTAAGAATTCCGACAGAGCAGGACGAGCCAGCATGGATCCTGGCATGGCGTACTGACGAGATTGTTCCGTTTATCGTGCTTTTCGGTATAGGTGTGATCACAAGACATCTGACAATTTTCTGCATCATAGGCTACATAATCTTTACTGTATACAAGCGTCTGCGCTCACGTTTCCCTCGAGGCTATCTGGTGCACTGGCTGTATGGGCATTCGGCATGGGTATTTTCCATGACCAGAAGTCTAAAAGATCCGTTCTCAACCCGTTACATCAGTAACGAGGTGCCGACTCCGTTTGACATCAGCAAGCTCAAATTAAAGAAGCAGGGAAAATAGTTTATGCAGCACGCAGTAATGAAATCTCTGCTGGACACGTTAAAGAAAAAGGTATGGCTTAACCGCATAGCTTTTGTAAGTGCGGCCTTTTCTACCTGTGTAATGACAGGTCAGCTGATGACCAATGACACCACAGTAACCGCCATTCCGTGGACGCTGCAGTACACCTCAAGGATCACAGAGAACAGCGCGGACACTTCCTACCAGATTGCATGGGGACTGGCACTTGCCATGATGTTCGGCAACTGCAATTACGGCGTAGTGGACACGATTGAGCCGCGTATCCGTCCGCTTTTACCCAAAAAGAGCACTGAGGCCACTATCAGGGCACTGCGCAAACAGGCAGAGCAGTTCAAAGAGTCCCGTATTACGGTGAGGTATGAAATTGAGAGCTACACCGCCGAAGACGGCAAGGTTTTTGTAGAGGGCAGTTACTACATCAAGGCGCCGGGCGTGGCTGAACGCAGGCATCTTAGAACCTACGAGTTTGAGATCCGCATGAAAGATTACCAGCCGGTCATTCAGTATATGACCACCTATGAAGATCATGCTCACACCAAAGCTTACCTGAAGGAAATGGAGAAGCTGCGCAGACAGGCTGAGCAGGAGGAGAGAGCAAGTGTCGCAAATTAACGAGTCATTTCAGTCGCTGCAGAAGGAGAGCACGTACGGTCACGTACTGGTGGCCGTTTTCTGTGTACTGTCGGCCATTCTGTCAGTCTTTGTTCTTATCCAGAAGCCGATCACCATCCTTGTGCCGTGGACAAGTCAGCACAGCGCCTACATCTCACAGGACTTTGCAACGGAGTCCTATAAGGTCATCTGGTCACTGGCACTGGCCCAGATGTTTGGTAACGTCAATTACGGCGATGTCGATCTTATAGAGTCACGCATCGCTCCGATGCTGCCAAATGACAGCTACCAGAGCACAATAACCGCTCTGAGAGCACAGGCCATGCAGTTTAAGGACAACCGCGTGTCCGCCCGTTTTGAAATCAGCAAATACACCTATGAGCCTGCCACTGACAAGGTCTTTGTGGAAGGCAGCTACTATCTCAAAGCTCCGGGCATTGCAGAAAAGAAACACAAGAGAACCTACGAATTCATCATCGGCATGGAGAGCTATATGCCAAATCTCGACGAAGTGGCCAAGAAAGGTCAGAAATACGCCTTTATGCCGCAAATCCTATATATGAACACCTACGAAGACGTCGCACGTACTCAGCAGTACCTCGAGGAACTTGATAAACAAGGAGTTAAAGTTAAATGAGAACTCGCCTAACCCTATTAGCCACTGTTGTAACGTGCAGTCTCTACGGCACTGCGCAGGCAGGAATTTTCTCGGCACAGGCTGCGGATATTACCCAGTCTCCTAAAGTCGTCTATTCGTCCGAAGACGGCGCCAATTCGTCCTCTTCATCAACCGGCAACGCCAATCTGCAGGGTCAGAGTTCCTCTGGAGATGCGATTATTGACTACACCAATACCAACTCAAACTCTTCCTCTGGCATCTTCAGAACCCGTTTTGGAGTGCAGCAGCAACAGGATGCCATTGAGTACGACGGCAGAAACCGCTCAGGCGTGATCCGTGAGCAGGACAAGGGCTCTATTAAGGCGCCTACTGTGGAACAGAAGCCTGCAGACGGCTCAGTGTTCGGCAACCGATTAGACAGAACTAAGGACTACAGCACACAGGGCCAGAGCTCCTCAGCTGCGCCTACGGTAACCGCCGCCTCAGACAGTAAAGGCCAGAAAGCCGATACCAGCAAGGTCGAGGACAGCAAGGTGGCAGCACTGGAAGCTGAACTTGCCAAGACAAAGAAAGATCTGAAAGACACCAGAACCCGTCTTAAAAACACGGAGGAAACCTACGGTGTAATTCCGGTAGACGCCGACGGCAATCCGCTGCCAGAAGCAGTCAGGCAGAATATCCCGACCGTACCTAGCAATGTGGTCGCCACAGCGCCTAAATACGGCCAGCAGAGCGCATCTGCAGCCCGCGGGCGTGCCAACGACCAGTCTCCTGTAATGAAGGTAACTCCGGGTGTCAATCAGATTGTAACCATTGCAATTGGCCAGCCCAACCGCCTAATTACTCCGTTCCAGAATCCGCAGATTTTGACCAATGCGCTTACTGCAGGTCAGGGCAACGAATGCGGCGAGGTCTGCGTCAAGGGCAACGTGGTCTACATCTCCACGACCAAAGAATACCCAATGGGGCTCTTTATCACCGACAAGGACAATGAGTCGCTGGCCATGAGTCTTACCATTACCCCGCGCCGAATTCCGCCTAGAGAAGTTCACTTAGAGCTTGCCGACAGCAGCTCGGTTACCGCCATGATGGGCAGTCAGGAAGCTGAGGTCTTTGAAACCACCCAGCCTTTTGTAACCTCGGTCAAATCCACCATGAAGGCGATTGCGCTGGGCGAAGTGCCGTCTGGCTACCATCTGCAGAATATACCGTCAGGCTACAAGCTGCCTACCTGCTCCCAGCCGGGGCTGAATTTTGACTTCAAGCATGGTCAGCTGGTCGCTGGTGTCAACTTAAATTACGTGATTGGTAAGGTGAAGAACGTCTCCAAACAGACTATCGAATTCAAGGAGTCCACCTGCGGCGGCTATGATGTTGCAGGCGTGGCGGCCTATCCGTACAATCTGCTGCGCCCTGGCGAAAGCACTGAGGTTTACGTGGTACAGCGCGTATTGCACCGCAGGAGCAACCAGTCCGTCAGAAGATCACTCTTACAGCGTTAAGGAGCACCGAATATGAAAACCCAGCAGCGTAAAAACATTCTTGCATCACTGAAACAGGACATCAGAACCGCTCAGGAAGGCGAAGAGCCTGAAGAAGTGCTCTGTGACAATTGCCGCTCACTGGCCCGCAATCTGCGCAACGGCGCTGAGATAGCTCTGCAGATTTCTGAGATCTTAAAGCAGTTCATCCCTGCGCTTCCTGAGAAGATGCACGATGACAAGGGCTATGACGTCTATGACAAGAATATGGCACAGGAAGATTTAGAAGAGGCCATACGTCATCTGAAGCTGGCCACCCGCTATTTCGGGCAGGTGCACGACGACTTCTATCTATTTCAGATAGATGACAACGATGAAGACTATGAAGAAGACGAAGAGCAGGAGTCTGCTGACGACGATGACGGAGAATAAGCATGGATTTTAAGACACTATCTCCCAAGAACAAGAAAATTCTGACGATAGTCGGAATAGGCGCCGGCCTGTGGCTCGTAGCGTCCTACATTTCGCGTTCTCAGGAAGAGTCACGCGAGCAGAAGCCGATTGAGTACGTGCTCACCGACCGTGACAGCAAGGCGCTGGGTATGGAGTCGCTGATTGCCCAGATTAAGATTGCAAATGATAAACTAACCGCGCAGGAAGCTCAGAACCGCAAGCTGCAGAAAGACTTTGACGCTTTGAAGAAAGAGCAGACCGAGGCCCGTCAGTCAAGACAGGAATACTCCCGTATGCAGCAGCAGCTGCAGGCGCTGGCTGAAGCCAATGACCGCGAAAAGGCCGCCATCAACGAGCAGATGAAAAAGCTTACCGCAGAAAATGAGCGCTTAAACCGCATCATCAACTCTGCGCCTAAGATTGACACTGACGGAGACGGTATCGATGACACTCCAGATCTCTCCGGCGGACTTGATGATCCAGCCAAGCCTTACCGCTATCGCCGCGAGGACGTGAAACCTACCTCAAATCGCAGCGAAGAGGATCTGGGTTATGATGATCAGCCCTCCGGCTCCTCATTTACCACAGACCGCAAGCGCGGCTCAGAACCTTTGGACAGAAAGCGCGGCGGCGAGTCCTCTGTAAGCAGAAGAGGCTCTGACAGCAGGGACTCCAGAGGCTCTACCTCCGCCTCAGTTGACTCTGCAGCCCCTAACCGCCGTCTCATAGACACCTCGGTCAACATTGCCGATCCATACGCGCTTTATGAAGAGCTGGGTGATTTTGACCGTCAGGGCGTGCCTACAATGGACGCAGGCGAGACCGTACTGCAGGCCCCGGCTCCTACCAAAATTGCAGTCATCAGTGAATACAAAGATCCGGCTGTTGAAGCAGCCAGGATGGCAAAGCGCAAGCATGATTTGTACATACCGGTAGGCTCAATGCTCAAAGGTGTGCTGCTGACCGGCCTGTATGCGCCAACGGGCGCCAATTCGCGCAAAGATCCTTTCCCTGTCGTGCTGCGTGTTCAGGATGAAATGATCATGCCTAATCTGCGCAGGGCAGATTTAAGAGAATGTTTCCTTACCTTGTCAGGGTACGGTGATTTGTCTTCAGAGCGTGCCATGATGCGCGGAGAGACCATTTCCTGCATAGCCAACGACAATTCGATACTCGAGACCACTCTGGCCTCTTATGCCGTAGGCGAAGACGGCAAGGCTGGTGTCAGAGGCAAGCTGATTGTACGTAACGGCAAAGCCTTACGTAACGCCATGCTGGCAGGCTTTGCCTCTGGACTTGGAAACGCCTTCCAGACCCAGTCGGTACCAAAGCTTGATATTTCAGGCAGCTCCTCTACTACCTACACGAGCGCATTCAGCGCCAAGTCGCTCAACAACGGTCTGTTCTCAGGAGCTTCTTCTGCGCTTGAGAAACTCGCTGATTACTACATGAAAATGGCAGACCAGACATTGCCGGTTATTGAAATTGCCGCCGGGCGTGAAATCACCGTGGCGGTAACTGCCGGTACCGATTTGAAGACCAAGCGTGACGCTGACGGCAATCCGGTTTCCACATCAGGCAGAGGCAGCGGCACTGGAGTAACCCAGCCAAGACAGGTATCAGTCGAGGACGTCAGACGCGAAAACCAGAGAGCGCTTAACGACAACATCAGCACTGCAGCCGCCGCTACGGCCCAGAGAGCAGCCCAGTAAAGAAAGGAGATTGAAATAATGGGAAAATTACAGAATTCTGCCCCTAAAGTCCACCTAGCCGGACTGGGCCTCTTGTTATCATTTGTGTCAATGGCAGCACTGTCAGGCTGTACCGCTATCGGCATCGGAGACGAGCAGTTCTCCTGTCCTTTAGATGAAAACGGCAACTGTGCCAGCTCGTGGGAGATCTACGAGGCCTCCAACAACGGACAAGTTCCTTTTAAGAACGTGGACGAGGAAGGCAGGCTGGTAACCGGCTCTGAGGGTACAGCAGTCGTGAAGAACGGCAATTCTGACTTTGTGCTCGACAATTACGTCACTCCGAGGCTTCCTAATGAGCCTATTCCGGTAAGGACACCGCCGCAGGTGATGCGCATCTGGATAGCTCCCTACGAGGACGTTGAAGGGGACTTTATTGTAGGAGGGTATGTATTCACGGAAATCCAGCCGCGCCGCTGGACACTGGGCGTAAACAGTTCTACAGACAGTGCTGATTTGTATCAGCCATTGAACAATAAATAACAGTAAACAAAGGAAACTTAACCGATGGAAAACTCAATTAAAACTTACAGATATGCACAGTTCTTCGAGAAGCTCGGATGGTACGCCCTCGCAGCCGTACTGCTCTTCCTGGTATCCAGAATGGCCATAAGCATCAGTATTGCTGATACCGGCTCTGACATCTTCGGCGACATTAAGAAATTGCTCGAAGAGTACTTGAAGGGTACGCTGGGTGTGATTTTCGCCCTGCTCATTCTGCTGGTGGGTGTATCACGATCAATTATGACCGGTAACCTGTTCTATCTGATTGTAGCTCTGGCCACCTGTATCGTGCTCTATTACGCGCCTACAGTATTTGAGTCTCTGATGGACAGCACACTAACCCCGGCAGACGTAATCAGCACTCAACCGGTAATTACCGATTAAAACTCAGTCCTCCGCAATTGGCGGAGGCTGTGTGAGCAGTTCAGAATTCCCTGCTCTGCTCCCAGAGCCTTCTTCAGTTGAGGCGGTATTGAGAGTGACTCAATCATCAGACCCAGCGCCTCTTTGCAGGTAAAACCCCGAGTCACTCCTAATACCGCTTTATAAGAAAGCTCTGTGAGCGGTTCCCTTATTTGTGTAAACAGATAGTAACAGAAACAGTAGTCAGGCCGGGAGCCGCTCCCAGAGTTCTCTTGAAGAAGAGAGCTCTAAGAGTGGTTTCCCAATTTGTTTAAAACCAAGACAATGCTTACGGAAGACCGGGAGGCCACTCTCTATAAGAGATGTCTGTGTGAGCGGCTTTGTGACAGTAAATTCTGATGTTGTGTGGTATGAAAACAGGTGTCACCGAGTCGCTCCCAGAGCCATTTTGAACTAGAAGGCTGCAAGAGCGGACTGGCCAAAAGTTCTCCTTCAAAAAAAGCATCGCG
>DMTG01000146.1 GCA_003477345.1 Succinivibrionaceae bacterium
CGATTCTTTTCCCCTGGCTACTCCCTATACTGATGCCGCCAAGATGCTTGAGCAGCTGACGGCTCCCGATATGGGCTCCCGTGAAGATCTTGGGATTATGTCAGCAGGGAAATGTCTGCCGGGCAGAGAGGATTTTATCAGAGAAATAGACAATTCCTACCGGCTTAGGCGCGAGCTTACCCAGACTGTCAGAGCCTACTGCGAGCGCAGGGGATCGCAGCGCAGTTCCGGCAATTACCTTGATGCCAGAAAAGTTTTAAAAATCCCGTTCGGGCAGAGTGACATATTCTTCAGCAAGGTGCTTTTTAAGGATTTTTCAACTTCTGTGCATATACTTGTGGATGTATCAGGTTCTATGCAGGCTATGGATAACTGTGAGTCTTCGCGCTGCAGAGAGGCCTGCATAAGTTCTCTTGCAATAGCGGCGGCTCTGGACGGCATAGACGGCATCAAAACCATGGTGACATTTTTCCCGGGTCTTCAGAGTGAGTATGAAATCGCCCTTGACTATGATGACAGAGTGCAGGCCGCCGCGCCTTTGTTTGACCAGTCTCCCCGCGGCTCAACTCCTCTGGCGCAGGCTTTATGGTATGCCGCAGGCAGAATCGGTTTCCTTGAGAGCAACAGAAATATAGTAATCGTTATTACAGACGGGGTACCTGACAGTGTAATGCAGGCCAAGACTGCCATATCCAAGATTAAGAACACCGGCGGCGAAATCTACGGCATCGGCATCAGGACGGAATTTATCTATCAGCTGATTCCCGAAAGCATCTGCATAAAAAATCATACAGAACTTCGAAAATCAATTTTCAGATTGTTTAAAAACAAGATTTTCGGCAATGGAAGTGACAGATTAATAGAATCTATATATTAGTTTCGATGTGATAAAATACGCGATATTTTATACATGAGGCCTTACATTGTTACGTAGTGATTTTAATTTTGAGCTCCCCAGAGAGCTGATTGCTTCTTATCCTAGTGAGAAGCGTACTGCTTGCAGAATGCTATGCCTGGATGGAAACACTGGCGTTTATGAAGACAAGCACTTTTTTGATCTTAAAAATTTCCTTGAGCCTGGAGATCTGCTGGTTTTCAACGATACCAAGGTGATTCCTGCAAGAATATATGGCAGGAAGGAAACCGGCGGCAGTGTTGAGCTTCTGGTTGAGAGAATTCTGTCTGTTAATTCCGCATTGACTCATATGAGAGCAAGCAAGGCGGCCAAGCCAGGAAGTCTTCTGCATCTGGACGGAGGCTTTGTCTTAAAGGTTACAGGACGCCAGGGCGAACTGTTCATGGTAGAAACCGAGGACGGCACTTCCATTTTAGATATGCTCAATGTCGCAGGACATATTCCTCTGCCGCCATACATTGACAGACCGGATGAGCCGATTGACAGAGAGCGCTATCAGACCGTTTACTCAAAGAATCCTGGTGCGGTGGCTGCTCCTACTGCCGGACTGCACTTTGATGAAGAACAGCTCAAAGAACTGAAGACAATGGGCGTAGAGCAGGCTTTTGTAACACTTCACGTTGGCGCCGGCACTTTCCAACCTGTGCGTGAGGATGATATCAAAAACCACCATATGCACTCAGAGTTTGTTCATTTATCTGAAGAAGTTGCCAATAAAGTAATAGAAACCCATAAAAACCACCACAGGGTCATTGCTGTAGGAACCACAGCCGTGCGTTCACTAGAAAGCGCTGCCGCCTATGCAAAAGCTCAGGGGCTTGACAGGGAGATTACAGCTTTTTCAAACGATACATCGATTTTTATCTATCCTGGCTATGAATATAAAGTCGTAGACTGTCTGATAACTAATTTTCACCTGCCGGAGTCCACTCTGATCATGCTGGTAAGCGCTTTTGCAGGCTACAGTCACGTAATGGAGGCATACAGACATGCTGTTTCAGAACGCTATAAGTTCTTCAGCTACGGAGACTGCATGTTTATAACCAAAGGGAAGAATGCCGGTCAGGATCTCCCTCCTTCTGCCGCTGCCGTTTAACTAAGAGGTTGTGCATGGCTTTTAAATTTGAAGTTCATAAGAAATGTGGCAAAGCAAGACTTGGCAGTCTGAAGTTTGCAAGAGGAACAGTAAGAACTCCTGCTTTTATGCCGGTCGGAACCCAGGCAACTGTCAAGGGCATGAGACCTGAGCATATTGAGGAGTTAGGAGCAGATATTCTGCTTGGCAATACCTTTCATCTGTGGCTGCGCCCAGGCTGCGAAGTAATCAGAGCGCATGGCGGACTGCACGAGTTTATGAACTGGGATAAGCCGATTCTGACTGACTCAGGCGGTTTTCAGGTGTTTTCGCTTTCTGGAATACGCAAGGTCACCGAAGAGGGAGTCAAGTTTGTAAGTCCGATTAATGGCTCCAGACTGTTTCTGTCTCCGGAAGTTTCCATGCAGATTCAGAAAGATCTGGATTCAGACATTGTAATGCAGTTTGACGAGTGCATAGGCCTTCCTGCAGAGCGCAAAGAAATGGAGAGAGCCATGAAGCTTTCTCTGCGCTGGGCTGCCCGCTGCAAGGACGAGTTTGAACGTCTTGGCAATAAAAACTCGCTGTTCGGCATTATTCAGGGCGGTACTGACAAGGCTTTAAGAGAGGAATCTCTTCAGGGACTTATGGATATCGGCTTTGACGGCTATGCCATTGGAGGACTTGCGGTAGGCGAGTCTAAAGAGTCCATGTATACAGAGCTTCGCCACATAGGTCCTATAATGCCGGAGGATAAACCGCACTATCTTATGGGAGTCGGTACTCCTATGGACATTCTGCAGGGCGTCCTGAACGGGGTTGATATGTTTGACTGTGTAATGCCTTCGCGCAACGCAAGAAACGGTCATCTGTTCACCTCTCAGGGAGTGGTCAGAATCCGCAACGCAGTTCATGCCATGGATACAGGTCCTCTGGATCCTGCCTGCGGATGCTACACCTGCCGCAATTATTCCCGTGCCTATCTGCATCATCTCGATAAAACCAAGGAACTGCTGGGAGCGCATCTTAATACGCTGCACAACCTGTGGTTTTATGAGCATTTTATGGCAGACATCAGGCAGGCAATAGCTGAAGACAGGCTCGAACAGTTTGCTGAAGATTTTTATAAGGTATGGGGAAGGCCGGAGGCATAAACATAACTGCCGCTGAAAAGTGAATTAGACAGTTAATATAAAAGCAATAGCAGAAAATGGATATATATGTGCTATATTAACGGTCATTAATTTAACAGCCTTTTTTGGAAGTTCTGCCGCAGTAACTGCGGATTTTAATACAAACAGGAAAAAACAAATGAACATTATTTCTACAGCTTATGCTGCTGATGCCGCTCCTGCTCCACAGGGCGACATGAGCATGATCATTGTACTGACCCTCTGCATGGTTGCTGTTTATTTCTTTATAATGCGCCCTAATTCAAAGAAGCGTAAAGAGATGCAGAAGCTTCTTGATAATCTGGCAGTTGGCGATGAAGTGCTGACCAACGGCGGTATTGCTGGTCGTATTACCAAGCTTCCTGACAATAAGGAATATGTTCTTTTAGCAGTTGCCAATGATGTAGTTCTTCAGATGAAGAGAAACTATGTTGTCGCAGTATTGCCTAAGGGAACATTAGAAGCAGTAAGTGTGGAAAAGTCTAAGAAATAATATTTTCATATAAGAAAATATCAGAAATTTGCCTGCAGGAAGTGCGGGCAAATTGTTTTTTTTAAAAACAGTACCAGATTTTCTTATCTAAACAGACTCACTACAAAAAGATTTTTCTGACACAAATTTACAAGCGAAGAGAATCAAAGTGTTAAATAAATTTCCTTTGTGGAAGAATCTGATGGTATTTGCCATTATTGCCATAGGTTTTTTCTACGCCTTACCAAATCTTTATGGAGAAGATCCTGCCCTGCAGATTTCAGGAACCCATGGTCTTGAAATCGATGCTGCACAGGAATCTAAAATTCAGGCTGCCCTGGATGCCAAAAATCTTAAAGGTGATTACGAGCTTGAGAACGGTCAGCTGCTGATTCGTTTCAAGTCTACAGAAGATCAGCTTTTAGCAAGAGACGTGGTCACTAAGACTTTAGGTGACAACTATATAACTGCTTTAAATCTGGCAGCAGCAACTCCTGCCTGGATGCGCTCTTTAGGTATGCATCCGTTAAAACTGGGCTTAGACCTCAGAGGCGGAGTTCACTTCCTTATGGAAGTAGACATGGACGAAGCCATGAAGAAAATGCGCAGTCAGCTGGTTAATGATTTCAGAACCGAACTGCGTAACAATGATCTGCGTCTGTCTGGCGCCAGAGCTGAAGGTGAGCACGTTATCGTAGACTTCAGAGATGCTGATACCAGAGATAAGGCTATGGAGCTTCTGAAGAAAAGACATCAGGATTTTACCTTCCAGTCTCAGGATCAGGACTCTTCGTTCCGCATCATCGCTCAGATGACCGAGCAGAAAATTGCTGAGATTCGTACCAACGCTGTAGATCAGAATATCAATATTATCCGTAACCGTGTAAACGAGCTGGGTGTTGCAGAGCCTATAGTTCAAAGACAGGGTGCAGACCGAGTAGTAGTAGAGCTTCCTGGTATTCAGGACACAGCAAGAGCCAAGGAAATCTTAGGTGCAACCGCAACTCTGGAATTCCGTCTGGTTGACGGCAGTGCGGATCTGTCTGCTGCTGCACAGGGGCACATCCCTGCAGGAACCGAGGTTCTATACGATGCCAAGAATTATCCTGTAGTCGTCAACAAGCAGGTTGTGCTTACAGGTGATCATATTGTTGATGCCAATTCAAGCGCTGATGAAAACGGCAGACCTCAGGTTAATATTTCGCTGGACTCCCGCGGTGGCACCATTATGTCCAATTTCACCAAGGACAATGTCGGCAAGCCAATGGCCACCAACTTTATTGAATACAAGGTTATACCAAATGATGACCCGAATGCTCCAAAACCTGGAGATAAGGACTATAAGCCTAAGTTCAAGAAAGTTGAGCAGATCATCAATGTTGCAACCATTCAGACCAGATTAGGAAGCAGCTTTAGAATTACCGGACTTGACTCTGTAAAAGAGGCTCACAATCTGGCACTGCTGCTGCGCGCCGGTGCTCTTATCGCTCCTATCCAGATTGTAGAGGAACGTACCATTGGACCATCACTAGGTCAGCAGAATATTGACAACGGCTTAAAAGCCATGCTGTACGGTCTGATATTCCTTGTGATATTTATGGTTATCTACTACAAGAAATTCGGTCTGATAGCAAACATTGCTCTTATATTCAATCTGGTTCTGATTGTCGGAGTTATGTCGCTGATTCCTGGAGCTACCATGACTCTGCCTGGAATTGCGGGTATTGTTCTTACTCTTGGTATGGCGGTTGACGCCAACGTGCTGATTTACGAGCGCATCCGTGAAGAACTAAGAGCAGGCCGCACAGTTCAGCAGTCGATTGATGAAGGATATTCTCGTGCTTTTTCAGCTATTGCTGACTCGAATATCACAACCTTTATAACAGCCCTTATTCTGTTTATGGTTGGTACCGGATCGGTAAAAGGTTTTGCCTTAGTGCTTATGATTGGTCTGGCAAGTTCTGTATTTACTGCAGTAACAGCCTGTCGTGCTATTGTCAACCTGGCCTGGGGTGGCAGAAGCGACATAAAGCATCTGAGCATTTAACATATTGTGGAGACAGAGCCTTTTATAGGCTCTGTAAGAAAAAATATGATGCAGTTTATTAAAGACGGTACTGTCATACCGTTTATGAAAATCAAAGGCATAGTTGAAGCTCTATGTCTGGTACTGGTGATAGCCAGTATTGTAAGCATGTGTACTCGCGGTTTTAACTGGGGTCTTGATTTTACCGGCGGCATAGTTGTAGAAACTGAATTCTCCTCAAACGCTGATATCGACACAGTAAAGGCTGCCTATGCCCGGCAGGGAGTAGATGGCACCGTTCAGCACTTTGGAACAGCTAAAGATGTTGTAGTAAGAGTAGCTCCAAAAGAAGGCCTGGATCAGCAGTCAGTCACCAACAAGGTGATGGCAGCATCTAAAACCATAGATCCAGAGGTAAAGCTGAGTCGTTCTGAATATGTGGGACCTGCAGTAGGCGAGGAACTGGTTCAGAGCGGTATTATTGCCATAGTTGTGTCTCTGATTGCAATTCTTGCCTATATTGCCTTCCGTTTTGAGTGGAGAATGGCAACAGGTGCTGTAATTTCTCTTGCTTATGACGTTATTGTGGTTATGGGAGTATTCTCATTTTGGCAAATTGAGTACGACTTAACAGTTCTGGCTTCTGTTTTGACTGTTGTAGGATACTCACTTAATGATAAGATCGTAGTGTTTGATCGTATCCGTGAAAATGCAACCCGCTTGCCAAGAGCGATGCCAATGCAGACAATGTTTGATGTTTCCTTGACACAGACTCTGTCCAGAACAATCATTACATCAGGTACAACACTGCTTACAGTGCTGTCTCTGCTTCTCTTCGGAGGAGAAATGATTTACGGCTTCTCGCTGGCACTGTTTATCGGTATTGTATTCGGTACGATCTCATCAATTTACGTAGCATCAACCTGGCCGCTCATTTTGGGAATTGAACGTACCAATCTGATTCCGATTAAAGTTGAAAAGAAAGAGACTGACGGTTACGAAACTTTAGATTAGTAGCCTTATAAGTCAGATAGGTTACATCGTTGTTTAAATTATTGAACATAAATTGTAAGGCCGAGAAATCCCTCTGGGGACTTGGCCTTCTTATGGCACTTTTCATGACAGGGTGTGCAAACCAGACAGTCACCCTCAATGAGTCCTCACGTCAAAATCTTCAAGGAACTTTTTCTGTTCCTGAGGAAAATATCATCGTTCCTACATTTAACCGACTGGCTGCCAGACGTGATCAGGCCAATATAATAAAGCTTTCTGAATATCTGGATGAAAAGGCTGTTACAGATAATGACAAGGCCAGAATCTTTTATACTCTGGGAGTGTCATATGATCGTCTGAATATGGAAGTTATGGCCAGAACTATGTTCATGAATGCTTTGATGCAGAAATCAAACTATTCAGATCCTTATAATTTTATCGGCATATATATGGCATCAGACGGCCGTCTTGCTGATGCTCTTGAGGCATTTGACTCTGCTTTAGAGCTGGATGCAAAGAATAGCTATGTATACTTTAACAGGGGCATAGTGCTGTACTACGCCAATAAGTTTTCTCAGGCAAGAGATGACCTGCTGGCTTTTTATGAAAAATTCAAAGAAGATCCGTATATACTGCTCTGGCTTTATTTAGATGAGCGACAGATGTTCGATGAATATACAGCCAGACAGAATTTGAGAGACCGATTTTCCAAGGTAGGCTTTTCAAAACAGAAAGAGCTCTGGGGATTTGAAATCATTAAATATTATTTAAATGATATTTCAGAGCGCGCTTTCATAGAAGGCATCAGAGCCACCGGCGCAGATCAGGATGCCATGGCTGAACACCTGTGCGAGGCTTATTTCTACATGGGTAAGCAGGCTCAGGCTAAGGGGAATGATAAACTTGCGTACGATTATTTCCATCTCGCTGCTGCAACGCAGCTATATGGTTTTCTTGAGTGCCGCTATGCATTACACGAAATTCGCAGAATAGAAAGCCGCCACGGAATTACGGAAGATCTGGCTGAAGATTTTGGAATTGAAAATTTAGAACAGTAGTTAAAAATTCCATGATAATAAAGAGACTGTAGTATTGCAGTCTTTTTATTTATCTGACAGCTGATAATTAATTTTCTGATTCTAAAAAAGCAGGTGCACTAGAAAAGATTTTATATTTTCACAATATAATCTAAAGCAGAATTTACAAAAAAAAATAGGTGGAATAAATATGGCCAGAAAATCTGCAGCAGAACAGGTAAGTGAGCTTGCCGCAACAGATATTGAGGCGATCAAAGAAGACATGCTGCCGCAGGATGATGTGGAGGTAACAGCAGAGTTCTTTAAGGCTTTTTCTGATCCAACCAGAATAAATATTGTTAATGCCCTGCAGCTGCACGAATGGCTGTGTGTAACCGATTTAGCTTCAATTGTCGGCGTTAGTAAGTCAGCACTGTCACATCAGCTTAGCTATTTAAGACTTAACAAGCTGGTTAAAGTGAAACGAGAAGGGCGCAATGTCTATTATTCTCTGAGTGATGATCATGTAGAAAAAGTTTTTGCTTTGGCTATTTCTCATATTCGTGAGTAACAGATAAAAAAACAAAAGAATACAACAGATGATGAAAAAAAAACCGATATATCTAGACTATGCCGCAGCGACACCTACTGATCCTAGAGTTATAAAAACCATGGTTGACTGCATGAGCATTGAAGGCAGTTTTGGCAATCCGCATGCAAAAGATCACGTTTATGGCTGGGAGGCTGCAGAAGCCGTAGAGCAGGCTCGAGACGAAGTTGCCTCGCTGATCGGGGTTTCTCCTCTTGAAATAACCTTTACTTCGGGAGCAACCGAAAGCAATAATCTGGCAATCTTCGGTCTGGCGATGGCTCTTAAGAAACAGGGCGACAAAAGAAGACACATCATAACCACCAAGATAGAGCATAAAGCGATTCTGGAAGCCTGCGCTCTGTTAGAGGAGCAGGGCTACAGAGTCACCTATCTGACACCTCACCGAGACGGGATTGTAGACGTTGATTTATTAAAGACGGTTTTTGATGAAGATACCTTTCTTGTAACCATCGCTCAGGCTAATAGCGTTTTGGGATCTGTCTGTGATGTGCACGCTCTTGCCGCCTATACAAAAGAACAGGGAGCCTTTTTTCACACGGATTGTGCCCAAAGTGCAGGTTACATAAAAACAGACTTTGATAATAGCGATGTATCTATGGCGACGCTGACTTCAGAAAAGGTTTGCGGTCCAAAAGGAGTAGGCGCTCTGTATGTCCAGCGTTCTCAGAATGTTCCTCTGACTGCGCAGATCTACGGCGGAGGACAGGAAAAAGGGCTTCGCGGGGGCACTGTAGCAACTCACGCGGTTGCCGGTATGGGCAGAGCCTTTGCCATCCTTCAGAAAGAAGGCGCAGCAGATGCTAAAAGGATGAATGAGCTTCGTGACCGTCTGATTGACGGCATCTTAAAAATAGACGGGGCAGTTATTAATGGATCTCCTGAGCATCATGTTCCCGGCATCCTTTCAGTAAGCTTTGAAGGCATCAACGGTCGACTACTGCTGCCGACTCTGAACGGCATAGCGGCTTCAGCCGGGTCTGCCTGTGCATCTGCTGATTTAAAGCCGTCTTATATTCTGACGGCAATCGGCCACAGCGATGAGATGGCAAGGGCTTCCATACGCCTGTCTCTCGGACGCTTTACTACAGCCGAAGAGATAGATCTGGCGATAAAAGAATTACAGCAAAAGATTCCAGCACTTAAGATCAAGGAGAGTTAGATGCTTACCCTTTGTAGGAATGATGATGCTTTGAGCAGAGATCTATGTTTTGTAAGTGTAAAAGCAGGAAAAGTTCCATCCCCGTTTGATAAAAGCGCACAGGCAGTGCCTAACAGCGAGGGCGGGTTTGATATCTACTTTGAGGAATATTTTCCTGAAATCTGGCAGAGCGCTGCAAGAATCCTTGCAGGACTCGGACTCTACAGAATAAGACTTGAAAGTGCCGATTTCCCTTTTTCAAAACTCGACGGCTACTGGTTTTTGACTGCTCTGTACGACGGAGTTCATGAGCTTGCTGCTGCGCTGCCTCTTAATCAGGAAGAGCTAAAAGACATCAAAAGAACTTTTGAGATTGTAAGCGACTTTAGAGCGCTTGCAGATACTGATTCCAAACATACAACTCCTGTGGGACTGGTAAAAAAGGCTTTTGGCCTTATTGAAAAATCCGCAGAGGGACGTGGCAGGGTAAAGCTTAGGCTAAAGACTCCAGAAGATGAGAATTTCTCAGAGGAGTGCGCAGGTCTTTCAGCCGTAGGGGCTGGCAGCAGCGAAATGCCATGCCTGGGTGTCATTGATTATATCCCCAAGGGCTGTTCCGAGGAAGAAAAACCAGTGGTCGCACTGGTCGGAAAAGGGATCACCTTCGACAGCGGCGGGTATGACATAAAACCGCCAAAATTTATGGATACCATGCGTACCGACAAATGCGGGGCTGTGTATATGAGCGGAGCTTTAGCTCTAGCCATAGTCGAAGGTCTTTCAGTTCCTGTAAGACTGTACCTTGCCTGCTCTGAAAATATGCTCTCTGGCAAAGCCATGCTGCCAGGAGATGTTTTGACCTATGCAAACGGACTTAAGGTTGAGATCCTGAACACTGATGCAGAAGGTAGGCTGGTGCTTGCAGATGCGCTGATAGATGCCAGCAGATGCGGAGCATCGTACATACTGGATGCGGCAACTCTGACGGGGGCTGCCAAAAATGCCGTAGGCAGAGATATGAGCGTCGTCTTTGCAAGAGACAGTATGTCTGGCTCAGTATATGAAGATTTTATTTCTGTCTTTAAAGAATGCCGTGAACCAGTCTGGAGACTGCCTCTTTTTGGTTATCACCGCCGTTACATCAAAACCAGAAGAGCCGATCTGGCAAATTCTCAGACCGTAACCTCAGGCCCTGGCGCAAGTACGGCAGCATCTTTTCTTGAGGCCTTTGTAAGCAAAGAAGCTAACTGGTTTCATATCGATCTGTCATCTGCCTTCCTGCCTGACGGCTCTCCTATCTTTGCACCAGGCCCTACCGGCGCTACTATTGTGCCGGTTGCTCACTGGCTGTGCAGCAGAAGAAGATAAAAGCCTGCGTTTTCTAATATAGTATGGCGCACATTATTGCAGATAAAAATGCGCCATAATTCTTATAGACTTCAAAACATAATATCAGGCCTTATAAGGAGTAGAGACAATGCCGTATACAAACATAGTTATCCTGACAGGCGCAGGAATTTCAGCAGAATCAGGGATCCCGGTATTCAGATCCGAGACTGGACTTTGGGAAAATCACAGAGTAGAAGATGTGGCTGAGTATTCAGGCTTTGTCCGTAATCCGAAGCTCGTGCATGATTTTTATAATGGCATGAGAAAATCACTAAAAGACAGAAAACCAAATCCTGCGCACGAGGCAATTACCAGACTACAGCAGGAATGGCCTAAAAAATCCGGCGGCAGAGTAAGTCTGGTTACTCAGAACATTGATGATCTGCACGAAAAAGCCGGAACAGAGGATGTTATCCACATGCATGGCGAATTAAACAGTATTTTATGTGAGTCCTGCCATGTGGCCTATCCTTTTTTTGAGGACAGTTCTACGGATACTGTCTGTGAGAAATGCGGCGCTAAGGGAAAAATGCGTCCTGATATTGTATGGTTTGGCGAGATGCCGTATGACATGGATGAAATTGCAAATTTACTGTCGTCGTGTGATCTGTTTCTGTCAATCGGAACATCTGGGGTAGTTTATCCAGCCGCTGGCTTCAGTGCTATGGCAAGACAGTCAGGTGCAACCTGCATAGAATTCAATCTTGAAAAAAGCGCGGTGGTTTCTTCTTTTAATTATGGACTTTATGGCAAGGCTTCCATAACTCTGCCAAAGTTTGTCGATCACCTGCTTGAGACAGGAGAAGCTCTGCAGGCAGTCTAACTAGGTTTCTGAATTTGTATTTGATGGCGAAGTAGGCGGTCTTATTGTTATAATTAAGGGTTCAATTATTAAGTATAAAAGAGCAACTGTTAAAAATGTCAGAAAATCTCGTTAATTTGATGAACCTGTCACCTAAAGAGCTGGCGGACTTTTTTGTCTCCTTAGGTGAAAAACCGTTTCGAAGTCAGCAGATACTGAAATGGATTTACCAGTATGGTGTTGACGATTTCGACAAGATGACCAATATCAAAAAGGATCTGCGCAGCCGTCTAAAAGAAACTGCAGTGATCAGGGCTCCTGAAATAGTAACCGAACAGAAATCACAGGATGGAACCATTAAATGGGCTCTGGATATCGGTGACGGTCAGCTCGTTGAAACTGTATTTATTCCTGAGAAGGAGCGCAACACTCTGTGTATATCAACTCAGGTCGGCTGTCCTGTTAAATGTTCTTTCTGCAGAACAGGCGCCTCCGGTTTCAACCGCAATCTTACACTGAGTGAAATCATAGGTCAGGTGTGGAGAGCATCTTCCAGAGTAGGTTTTAGTGAAAACCAGGAGCAGAAGCCTATATCCAATGTGGTTATGATGGGAATGGGCGAGCCTCTGCTGAATCTCAATCCGGTTATTGCCGCAACCGAAATTCTGCTGTCTGACTATGCTTTTGCGCTATCAAAGAGAAGAGTTACTATTTCAACCTCCGGCATTGCACCTGTACTTAATAAGATAGCCGGCAAGGTAGATGTGGCACTGGCTCTGTCCCTGCATGCGCCTAACGATGAACTGCGCGATAAGCTGGTTCCTGTAAACAAAAAATACAATATAGAGACAGTACTTGCTGCTGTGAGAAATTATATTGATAATTCAAATGCAAACTGCGGCAGGGTTACTATAGAGTATGTATTGTTAGACGGCGTTAATGACACAATAGAGAACGCAGAAGAATTATGTAGACTATTGCGTGACTTACCTTGTAAGATTAATCTGATACCGTTTAATTCTCACGAGGAATCTGAGTATAGAAAACCTAGCGGCAACAGGGTGGAACGCTTTTACAGAGTGCTTTTTGATGCAGGATTTACAGTGATCAAGCGAACCACCCGAGGCGATGATATCGCAGCAGCCTGTGGACAGCTTGCAGGTCAGGTTAAAAACAAGATCCGCACAAATGGCGGCAAAGAAATAATTTCACAGCAAGTATAAAGTTAAATAATCATGAGTAACAAGCATTTAAGAGGTTTGCGTTATAACTCAAGAAGAGTAGACAGGCAGAATATGCTCAAGCGTGAACTGCAGGAGCGGGAAATGAATGATATGGATTCAGATAATTTGAATATGAAAAACACCAACTCAGAAGAGACCGCAGTAAAAGAGCCTACTTTTGAGGAAAAGGCTGAAGTTAAGACAGATTCCGAGTCAGCTCAATCTGTGCCTGAGACCAATGAGTCAGTAGCAGAGTCAATTCTGGATGCAGACAAATACGAAAATCCTGAGATTTCCAGCAGAAGAAAGGCCAACAGCTTTGTTTCTCATATTTCCGGCGGCAAGACTCCGGAAGATACTGAAGAAAAAGTAACTGAAGATCCGCAGCTTGGCGAAGGCCTGAATTCCTATAAGGAATTTCGTCATGATGATCCTGACAAGGTTCCGGTAAGACCATCTCTTGCTGATGATGAAGTCCCGAATATGCCGGGCGCGATATTAAGACATGCCAGAGAAATGCTGGGCTTAAGTCAGCGTATGGTGGCTGAAAAGCTGGTAATGCGCGTAAACACGGTCAGCGACATTGAAAACGATCGTTTAAATCAGCCTACAGCTCTGAATTTTACCCGAGAGAAAATCCGCGATTACGCCAACCTAGTCAACATCGATCCGAAGGTTGTAGTACAGCTGTATGAGGAGAACGTAAAAGAAGCAGCAAGTCTGGCAAGAAGCAACCGCGATAGCTCAGCACGCGTTTCATACGAGAATGAAACCGAGAGCGGTTCAGGCCATAAAGGTCTTATCTTAGGCCTGTGTGCCGTCTGCCTTGTCGGTGTAGGCTCTTATTTCTTCTTTGCCAACAGCAGTCCAAAGAATGAACAGGCCTCAGGCGCTCTGACACTTGATAATTCCCCTGCCGAGGTTCTGCCTTCTGCAGCCGATATCGCAAGCGTTCAGCCAGAAGTGGCTTCTGAACCTGCAGCTGCAGCGTCTGCCGCTCAGGAAGCTCCTGCTCCTGTTGAAAAAGCAGATGAAAACACTCAGAGAGCCAGACGTCAGGCTCTTGATCTCGGAAGCAACGAAATCTCGCATCAGGACGATGTCAGCAGCCAGGTTGTGGCCGAGACAGATAACAGCGAATCTCTAAAAGTCGGTGAGTCTTCAAACTCCCCTGCAGCTCAGCCAAAGACTGCAGCGGCCGGCGGCTTTGGCATAATTCCTCCACAGATGGAGCAGGAAGTAAATGCCAGAAAGCAGGCTGAAGCTGAAAAAATCCGTGCAGAAAAGGAAAAGGCTGAAGCTCTGAAAAAAGCCGAGGCAGAAAAACTGGCCTTAGCAAAACAGCAGGAAGAGCAGAAAATGCGTCAGGAGCTGAAAGCCCGTGAGCAGGAACTGCAGAATGCTCAGCGCAAGGCAGAGGATTCCGCTGCTCCAAAAGAGCTGTCAGCAAGTCTTAGAGATATCAGCGGCAGCGTAAAACTCTCCGGCAGACAGGGGCTGGCTTCAATGAATTCCGCCAGCGTATCTGTAAGAGGACCTGTTTCCATGAAAATTACAGACAGCCGCGGCAAAGTCCTGGCACAGGGCAGCTATAAGTCAGGTGATAAAGTGAATGTTACAGGAATTCCTCCTTTAAAGATTAGTGTAACCGACAGCTCTCTGATTAGAGTTGGCTATATGGGCGGAAGCGTGAATGTACCTGCATCCAAACAGGTTTCTTTCACTTTACCAAACCGTTAAAGAATATAAATATAAATGGAAACAAGCACGAAACAGGAAATAGTGCGGCGTAAATCACGCCGCATTAATGTAGGTGGCGTATATGTAGGGGGAGATTCCCCTATTTCTGTTCAGAGCATGACGTCAACCGATACTCTTGATGTAGAGTCAACCTTATCTCAGATAAGAGCTCTTGCGGATGCGGGCGCAGACATCGTTAGAGTCTCAGTACCCAGCCTGGATGCCGTCGAGGCTTTTGAAAAAATAACCAGAGATTCGCCGGTACCAATAGTCAGTGATATTCATTTTGACTATCGCATTGCCTTGCGTTGCGCCGAACTCGGATTTGATAAAATTCGCATCAATCCCGGCAACATCGGCG
>DMTG01000309.1 GCA_003477345.1 Succinivibrionaceae bacterium
AGGTGGTTGGTAGGCTCGTCGAGCAGAAGCAGACTAGGCTCGCTTGCAAGCACAGAGGCTAAAGCCGCCTTGCGTCTCCAGCCGCCTGACAGATCGATAAGCGGAGTCTCAGGGGCAAGACCAATCTTGTTTAAAATCTTTCTGACAACGCCGTCTTTTATCCAGCCGTCATGGCGCTCTATAAAGTCGGCAAGCTCGGTCTGGCGTTTAGGATCTTCAGCCACAGCAAATTCCGCAAGCGCCGCTCCGACTACAGGTATACCTGATGCGGCCAGCGTATAGGCTGTGCCTGTCTTGTAGGCAGGCGGATCCTGAATCAGTCTGCCAATCTTAAGACCGTTCTGAATTATCAGTCTGCCGTCGTCGAGTTCTCTGTCTCCGGATATCACTTTAAGCAGAGTGGATTTGCCGGTTCCGTTGCGACCGACAAGGCAGATACGCTCTCCCTGTTCTATGGAGAGACTTGCATGATCAAAGAGCTTCTCATCCCCATAGGCAAGAGAGGCATCCATAAGAGTTACAAGGCTCATTCTTCGATGTCCTTAACTCCGTCCGGGCCCCAGACTCTTACCTTCTGAACTCTATGCTCTTCACGGCGCTTGATGCCATGCTTGAAACTGCGGTCTCGCTGACCGTAGTCGCTTGAATAGCCGCGGCTGCGCTGTCTGTCTTCCCCGTAGTGTCCGCCTGGTCTGGTAGAGATATAGGTACCAGATGACGAATTCCTGTAGGTCGTAGAACTCCTGTTGGAACTTACGACATAATCTCTTGAACTGCGCGATCCGCCCTGGCTGTAGCTGTCACGGCGGCCTTGATAGCCTGTACCGTCTCTTGATGAGTCAGATGATCTTCTGCCTCTGTATCCTGAATCTCTATCAGAGGAGTTCTGTCTCCACGGTCTGCTTTCAGAGTCTTTTCTGTCTCTGCGGAAGCTGTCAGATCTGCGGCTGTCACCGTATGGTCTGCTGCCGTCTTTGCGTTCAGGACGCTCACGGAAGCGATCACCTGAGGATTCTTTAAGTTCTCCAGACCAGCGCTGTGCCAGCTTGCCCTCTGTCATAACTTCAGGCTCTTTAGTCTTCTGACTTTCGTGATATGTCAGCATAAAGCAGCTGTGAATAGAGGAATTGCGGGCAAAATCACGCGGAATGGTAGGCATGGAAATATCCAGCACGTCAAACCCGTAATCCCTGATTTCCTCGTCGAGCTTGAAGCCTCTGCGATTAGTACAGAAAATTACCGTACCGCCGTCCTTTAACAGTCTTGTAAGGTTAGACAGCATTGGCAGATGATCACGTCTGACGTCAAAGCTGCGCTCCATGCGTTTTGAGTTGGAGAATGACGGCGGATCTATATAGATAAGATCAAATTTTCTGTCATGATCCTTTGAGATCCACGCAAGGCAGTCGGCCTGCTCAAAGCGGTTGTCTGAAAGACTCAGGCTGTTTAACTTGAAGTTTTCAATACTCCATTCAAGATAGGTTCTGCTCATGTCTACAGACAGAGTGCTCTTTGCTCCGCCTAAAGCTGCCGCGACCGAGGCGCTTGAAGTATAGGCAAACAGGTTCAGAAAGTCCTTGCCTTTGGCAAGCTCTCTTATGCGCTGTCTTATGATGCGGGCATCCAGGAACAGACCGGTATCCAGATAATCATGCAGATTTACCCGGAAAAGAGCATTGTCTTCATTGACAGTCATAAACTCGTTTTTCTGTTCTTCTGCCTTTTCATACTGCTCATCGCCTTTTTTGATCTCGCGGTTCTTTAAAATCACATGATCGCCAGGAACTCCGGTTATTTCCACAGTAGCCGAAATCATATCGAGAACATGGCGCTTGGCAACGCGCGGATTGACCTTGCTTGGAGCCGCATATGCCTGAATTACATAATAGCCGTTATAGTAGTCAATCGCTGCGGCATATTCAGGAACGTCCGCATCGTACACTCTGTAGGCATTGGTATTGGCATTCTTAGCCCACTTGCGCATATAGGCAAGATTCTTCTTTAGGCGGTTCTGAAAATCCTCAGCTACCTTCTGCTTTAGCTCTTCCTTGTGGCTCAGCTCTTCTGTTTCGTTGATATCGAATACTCTAAGCTGACACTCAAGTTCTCCGTTGTACAGACGGTATACCTTGTCAGAGTGCAGTCTTAGGCATGACAGAAGCTCAGAAGAGGACGAAATAACCGCGGCTCTGGCACCTTTGAAGCTGGTTTTGAGTGCTGATCCCAGATCGGTGTATAAAGACAGAAGCTCATTGAAGTTTCCAATGCGGCGTCCATACGGAGGATTGGTAACTACTGTAACATGCAGACTGCTCCTGTCTAAAAAAGGATTCTCAAGTTCTTCAACCGCGCCCTGCTGAACCTCGATTAAATCCTCAAACCCGGCTCTTTTGGCATTTTCACGGGCAATTTCTACTATGCGCTCATCCTTGTCAAAGCCATAGATCTTTACCCCCTGGCTCTTTGCAGCTTCTCGTCCCTGCTTTGAGCGCTCTGAAGCCTCTGAGGTCAGTCGCTGCCATACGTTGCCGTCAAAAGGCTTTAACTTGAAAAAGCCATAATGACGACGCTTAAGTCCCGGTGCTGTGTCGGTAGCCAGCAGCGCTGCTTCTATCAGCAGAGTACCCGAGCCGCACATCGGATCGATAAAGTTCAGGCGATCATAGCCTGAGCGTTTTACCATGGCGGCCGCCAGATTCTCCTTTAAGGGGGCCACACCGGTTGAACGGTTGATTTCTCGTTTCAGCAGAGCCCGCCCAGAGAGGTCGAGCGCAATGCTGGCAACACCCCGGCGCTCAAGGTGACAGTATATCTGAACATCAGGATTGTCCTTATCTACAGAGGGGCGTCCCTTTTCTACAGTCTGAAAGCGATCGCACACTGCATCTTTTACTTTCAGGGCACCGTACTGAGAATTTCTGATCTCTTCGCTTGTACCTCTGAAATCGACTGCAATTGTTTCATTCTTACTAAACCAGTTCTCCCAGGCGACACCATTTGCGCCGAGATAAAGCTCTGTGTCAGTACTGCACTCAAAGCTCGACAGCTCCAGCAGGATTCTTGATGCAAAACGGCTCCACAGACAGGTCTTCAGACCATCCTCAAAACTGCCTTTAAAAGACACACCGGCAACAGTTTCATGGACATCATTCATGCCTAGAGAAGAGACTTCTTCAAACAGCAGGCTTTCCATCCCTTTAGGACAGGTAGCAAAAAAATTAAATGACATTAAAAACATTACTCCAATATTAATTGCAGGTCATTATGACAGAAATTTTTAGAAATGATTGTAAAAATGCTGATCAAAAAAATTTATGTTTTATTTCAGTAAATTATTTTTTTAGCAAGCATTCTGTTAACTATTAATCCGTATGATTTTTATAAAAGTATCTAAACATCAAAATGTTATTTAGGTCAAAATTTAGGATAAATATAAGGGTTTCACTTAAATTTGCACGCTGGTCGTTCTTTTTTTGAGCATTTTTTTTATATGCTAACTTCCGTATGAGAATTTTTTGTCGGGATTTAGTACGACTGCAACTATGCCTAATACGAAAGCATTTAACCTCAAAAGCGAAATTTTACCATTTCAGAATACAGCCTCTCTCTGCGAATATCTGCAGGTAGGTGAGAACGATCTGGTGCTGATAGATGGACATATATCCAGCCCTTTCATCAAAGAGAGCATCAGCGGCGCGAGAGTAATTGTCCGCAGCGAATACGGCAATACCCAGAATACCTCTGAAGTGCTTACTCAGATTGCAACCGATGCAGGCGCAGCTTATAACAGAGTTATAGGCATAGGCGGCGGCAAGGTAATGGATACTGCAAAAATCCTGGCTTTAGAAAGCATAGATACGGATGACTTTTTAGAAGCGCCTGAGGCCGAAAGAAATAAAGCGCACGAACTTATCTTAATTCCTACAACAATAGGATCAGGCTCTGAAGTAACCCCATACAGTGCCCTGTTCTATCCGTCCATAGGAGTTCAGATTATTGTAAGCACGGAAGCTCTCTGCGCAGATCGAGTACTCCTGTGCCCTGAGCTATTAGAAGAGGTACCTTTTAATGTGATTGCAGCAGGCTCGTTTGATGCCTTCAATCATGCCTGCGAATCCTTTATGTCTCCTAGAGCCACCTCCATGTCACGCATCATGGCAGAAAAAGCTATTTCTATTCTGATAAAAATCTGGAAGGAAATTGCCAAGCACGGCACAGGTTCTCTGAAGAAAGATTTAGAACAGCTGCAGCTTGCAGGCACCTATGCAGGAATATCCTATGCCAATGCCGGATCTGCAACTGTTAATGCCATTGCCTATCCACTAACCATCAGGCTGAATATTCCTCACGGAGAGGCCTGCTATCTGGCGTTTTCCAAGGTAATGGAATTCTACGACCGCAAAGAGCACAGCAAGGCTTTTGAAGATCTTAAAACTCTGCTGCACGTTCAGCTCAAAGAAGATAAGAGCAGAGTGTTTGCTGCCATAGACAGCCTCTGCAATTCAATAATTGCCAAAAAGCGCCTGTCGGAATACGGAATGGGAAAAAAACAGATTATAGCTTTTACTGATTTAGTCACTTCCCGCAAGAATATTCTGCTTCAGAACAGCTTTGACCAGCTTAGCGTCGGAGAAATCTCTGACATATTCAGTGAACTGCTTTAAAGACTTTGAAAAAAGGCGAACTTTGTGGCTTCTAGCTATACTGGAAGCCACTTTTTTTGAGTGCTTAGAAACTTCTGCCAGGAAACCAGCAGACCTGAATCACACCTGAGTCTTCATCGCTGTAGAATTCGTCTTCTTTCATGCTGACAGGATAGTATATGCGGGCTGCAAAAACACCCTGCTTATCAGAACTCTCGTGCGGTACAAAATTTACATCAAATACAGCCAGAAGCTGTGTTTCATCAGAGATTTCATGAGAAAGGAGCTCCAGATCGCCCTCTGTAAACTCTGTCCTTCCGCTGAACTCTATTTCCAGATCATCATCAGAAACCAGATCGCGCAGCCTTTCATAGCCTTCAGGATCATTTGGATACAATGCCTCTTCTGCTATGTCAAAAAAGTGCTCTATTACTTCATCTATAAGCTCGCTGTAAGTCTCATCTGACAGCAGATCTAAATTTAGTATCTTGAATTTATCGGACATCTGTTTTTCTTCTCCGTACGGGTAGTCAGAGTGCACAGTATAGTTAATAAGGCGGTTCTGACTGCGGCTTGGCCTGTATTTTTTATATTCTACAGCAGCTGCTGTCTGCAGTAAGCTGTCCTGATGCTTCAGTATTGGCTATAAATCACACTATTGGCATATAAAATGCTAGTTATTGAATTACTAAAACGTTTTTTTGACATAATCGTAATTAATCTCAAAAAGCGTTGTTAAAAAATACAGGCAAGGTAGTTTTAAGTTACAAATACTGCTTAAATATTGTAAAATCAGATACAAATAAATATTTAATTTGCATCTGCAATTATATAAGAAATAATATGTTCATAACCATAGCTGTAATATTCATTGTGCTGGCTGCATTTTTACTAATCATGGTAAACATGTTCAGCGACTATGCTCAGAGAAAAGAGCAGGATTTAAGACTGCTGCTCACTCATGCACACAATATTATTGCAGAAACCGAAGAGCTTCTCTTAAATCAGTCCCAGCTTCCTTATTCTAAAACTCTGGTACTGGTACTTCACTATAGAATTGTAAGAGCTCTTAAAAAGAGAGCTATGGATCCGAAGCAGGCACAAAGCGTCCATGAGCGCATGAAGGATGAAGAGAAGATCATTGCCGAAACCAAGTCAAACTTCAAAGGTGATGTGGCCTTCCGTCCTCCTGAAAATGACACCATGGCTGTCAACCAGTTAAGAACCATAAAGCGCCTAAGAAACATTATAAAAAACGAAATCCGTGCCGGCGTGCCTATCAATCCTGCCGAAATACAGAAAGAAGATCGCAGACTGTATCTGCTGGTCCTGAAAGTAAATATTTCAAACCTGATCTCAAAAGTTCTGGAAATGAAGCGCCTGCATCAGGTAGGTACCTGCAAACAGCTTATCAATAAAGGTCTGGATGTTATTCGCAAATCAGGTGTGAATGACGGCTGGCTCACAGAAAAGTCAGACCTTCTGACTCAGCTGCTCAAAGGCATGGAAGCAGAAGCCGGAGCCAAGAAGGCGGCGGCTAAAAAGACCAACAAGACCGAAGAGGAGAAAGAACTTGATATTCTTTTTGGCGAAAAGAAAAAGTGGTAACAGCGCATATCCAGACTGGCTGCTACCTCTCTAATTTACATTTCCTCTTCATTGACTTCCTCCTCTTGCTAAA
>DMTG01000272.1 GCA_003477345.1 Succinivibrionaceae bacterium
TGTCCAACAAATAAATATCTATTTGATTTTCAAAAATGAATTCTGAATTTTATGATAAAAGACCTATGAATAATCGTTATGAAAACCTTCCGAATTCATTATTTCAATAATTATTAAAGTTCTTGGTAAAAATACTACAAGTTCTTTTTATAAAAAAAATTTTAATTCATGCAAATTATACTACTCTAACAATTTTTATAAAAAGAACTTGTAGTATTTTTACCAAGAACTTTAATAATTATTGAAATAATGAATTCGGAAGGTTTTCATAACGATTATTCATAGGTCTTTTATCATAAAATTCAGAATTCATTTTTGAAAATCAAATAGATATTTATTTGTTGGACGACCTATAAATACTTCCAATGTATGCAAAAGTTCCAAATTCATTAATTTTAGACTTACTTTTGAGGCTGGAAGAATTCCAAATGGAAATTCTTCCATTGTTTTATTTATTTTTTATTTTATTTTTTAACATAATTATTTTATTTATTTTTATTTAATTTATATATTATATTTTTGGAAAACTTATATGAAAAAATTTTTAGCTACTGTGCTTGCAAGTGCATTATTATTTGGTGCTGCCCAGAACGCATCTGCTGCAACCAAGAAGGTCACAATTTCTGTGCCTGATCCAACCACTTCATATATTTATGCAGCCGCTGACGAATTTGCAAAGCGAGCCACAGAGTACTCAGGCGGCACTCTTGAATTCAATATATCCGCCAACGGCTCTCTGTACGGCGGAGACACCGCAGCAGGCATCAAGCAGTTAGGTTCTGGCTCCCTGCAGATGGTAATTCTGGCATCATCAGTTTATACAAACTTTGTTCCAGGTCTGAATGTTATTTCAGTTCCTTATATGTTCGATGATCAGGCACAGCTGCTCAAGTATCTGAATTCTGACATCTCAACCGAGCTGTTCAACCGTGTTAACAAGATGAATATCACTGTTGCCGGCAAATGGACCCGCTCCTTCAGAGAAGTAACCAATTCCAAGAAGCCAATCAACTCACCTAAGGATTTAGAGGGTGTGGTACTGAGAGTTCCTAACAACTCCCTATATGTAGAGTTCTTCAAAGCCTGTGGAGCAGTTACCACTCCAATGAACTTCTCAGAAGTATATAACGCTCTGCAGCTGCACACCCTTGATGGTCAGGAAAATCCTGTAGATGTTCCATATTCAAACAAATTCTATGAGGTTCAGAAGTACATTTCTTTCACCAACCACATGGCTGACGCTTGGTTAGTTGGTGTCAACAGCAAATTCTTCAACGGACTTGATGACAAGCAGAAAGAAGCAATCTTAAAGGCCGGTGCTGAAGTTCAGCAGTGGAATGTTGACATGATGGCAGAGCAGGACAAGGTAGCTCTGAAGTCATTAACTGACAACGGCATGGTTGCAAACGATCTGACTCCAGAAGCTCAGAAGGAGTTTGTTGAAGTTTCAAAGTCTTGCTATCCAAAGTTCCGCGAACTCATCAAGGATGACAAGTTATTTGATGCTACTGCAGAATTTACAGGCAGAAAGTAATGATGCGTATTTGCTCTCCTTGTAAAAGGAGAGCTTTTTTCGTTATGGGTTGTTGAAGCTAGACAATTTTAGGTGTGGTAAATCCTATGGCACGTAGAAAAACCAAACTCTCTGGTTTCTTTGATATCACGAATAAGATAGAGGATTTTCTGCTGTTCATATTTGTGGCAGGCATGACCACTGTCATCCTGATTCAGATCATTGGACGCATTGTGGGACATCCTTTCCCATGGACCGAGGAATCTTCCCGCTATCTTTTTCTGTGGATGATGTTTGTAGCGTTAGCGGCAGGATTTAACCGCTGTGAATCTGCGCGCGTAACTCTGTTTGTTCAAATGGCGCCAAATTGGTTTAAAAAATTTGTAGAAGTTATTTATGCCATAGTGGTTGTTGCATTTTTTATAGTTATGTTCGTATATGGCATGGACGTTGTGATCCAGCAGATCGAGTGGAACGAAATGGGAACCGCTCTGATAATTCCAATGTGGATTATCGGCATATGTCAGCCTGTAGGAGCAGTTTTAGGAATAATAGGTACTCTTCAGAATTTCCTTGAATACCATGACGCGGTAGCCATTGGAGATAAAGAGACAGAAAAGGCCAAAGCGCTAGCCAACGAAGGAGATTTCAGCAAATGAGTTGGGTTTTAATCGCAGTCTTTTTAGGACTAATGTTTGTAGGTGTGCCTATCGCTGTAGCTTTAGGCGGTGCCTCGGTATTTGCAATGTATGCCCTGACTGATCTCCCGTTGAGCATGGCTGCACAGTCAATGTTTACCGCCATGAACTCTTTCATCATGGTAGCCGTTCCTTTGTTTATTCTGTGCGGATCTCTGATGGACGAAGGCGGAATTGCAGACAGAATATACGACCTGTCAGAGGCTCTGGTAGGCTGGATTTACGGTGGTTTAGGACACGTATCAGTAGTAGTTAATCTGATTTTCGCCGGCATGAGCGGTTCTTCAGTAGCTGCAATCGCCTCTATCGGTAAGATGAGTATTAATGCCCTTGAAAGAAAAGGCTATCCAAAGCCGTATGCTACGGCAATCAATCTGTCAGGATCGATGCTGGCATCAGTTATCCCTCCATCAATTCTGATGATTAATGCTGCAGCAACCGGCAATGTTTCCATAGGTCAGGCTCTTCTTGCAGGTCTGGTTCCTGGTGCTATTATCGGCATGATATTCATGCTTTATAACTACATCTTCTGCAAGAGACATAACATTGGCGACAGAATTCCTTTTGAGAGACCAAAGCTGACTAGAGCTTTTCTCCGCGCAATTCCTGCTCTGCTGACACCTGTTATCCTGTTAGGCGGTGTGTATACCGGTATTTATACTCCGACAGAAGGCGCTGCAATTGCCGTAGTTTATACAATTCTGGTATCAATTTATGTATTCAAGAATCTTAAATGGTCAGATATTCCTCGCATCATAGTCAAAAACGCCCGTTCAACAGGTGTAATTCTGTTTGTGGCAATTGCTGCCAAACCAGC
Source organism: Succinivibrionaceae bacterium (assembly GCA_003477345.1). Taxonomy (GTDB): domain Bacteria; phylum Pseudomonadota; class Gammaproteobacteria; order Enterobacterales; family Succinivibrionaceae; genus Succinivibrio. Next base: position 3,029 of record DMTG01000272.1, read on the forward strand.
ATCTGTTCTCTTTGAAATGGATGGTCTGCCAACCCGCGTAGCAGAAATGATCGCCGGAATTTCAGATAACCGCATTTATATTCTGCTGGTACTGTATGCCTTCCTGATCGTTGTAGGCATGTTCATGGATGCTACTGCAGCCATATTTATTCTGGTACCGATTTTATTACCTGCAGTTCAGCTGGTAGGTGTATCTCCACTGTTCTTCGTAGTGTTCCTGGTAATAACTCTTTCATTCGGACTCATTACGCCGCCCGTTGGGGTATGTCTCTATGCTGCAGAAAATGTAACAGGACTGCCACTTGAGAAAATCATTAAGGCT
>DMTG01000194.1 GCA_003477345.1 Succinivibrionaceae bacterium
GAACATCTACTCCTTCTACAAGTACCGGACGTCTGTATTTTGGACACCAAACCACATGGTACCTGCATGAATATACAACATTACAGTTTGATTTGTATTTCATCACTTAGATATTATATAACTCATAGCAGTATAATAATTAATCACTGCTGATTATATCATAACAGCTATGTGCCTTTCATCCCCATGGCTGAAGCCAGGGGCTTTTCGGGCACAATTTGGTAAAAACTCAAAAAAAATCCACGGTCTGTGCCGTGAATTTATATCAGGATTATTCTTTTTAAAATACATACTGAGCGGTGATCTTGAATTCATCCTCTACAGGAGCCCCGCTTGCCAGATCAGAGAGCGCATCATCGCTTCCGGCATCAAAACAGGCTTCACCTGTAATTTTGAAGTTTTCTGAAGGCTTGATATTAAAATACACCGGTACCTTGCGCATGCACATATTGGACTTTGCGCCGTGCTTAAAATTAAGATTCATGTGCGCATAGCCAGTACCCATACTTAATACATTGTCTACCATATAGGTCAGTGCATATTCAAAGCTCTGCAGAGAATGACTCAGATTGTAGTAATCATTGCTGCCGTCGCCTAATATTCCGTTACCGTAATTAAACTCTCTGATCTCATAGCTGAAAGAGGTAAACAGACCATGAAGGCTGTTATTGCTGCCCATACTTATAGATGCTCCGTATGATCTTACAGATCTGAGCTGGTTTCTGGCAGTAACCGAACTGGAAACACCGTTTCTGACAACTGAAATACTGTTGGTTAGAATGTTGTTCTTGCGGCCTTCATTCAGCTGCAGGTATTCATACCCGAGCTGAACCTTTAAAGGAGCCAGCACAAAATTCTTAAAGGTATAATCGGTTGTAGCGGAAAAACCAAAATCAATATCAGCTACATTGTTAGAACCGTTATTGTAATAAATACCGTCTACTCTTACCTTGTTGGACGGCAGCTGGGCGCCGACCTTGAAACTGCCGCCAAACAGTTTGCTCTGATAGGTGATCTGCTTGGCTCTTACATCATTGTTGCCCTGCTGAGCCATACCGCTGTATGTGCCTACAACATCAGTGCAGGCCATCGCTTCAGAGAATGGTGAGGCAAACTGGCCAAACTGAATCTTAGACTTTGAAGGAGTAATTATCCCGACATACTGCTCGTCTATGGTACTCCCTGAGGAAATCTTCTGAGAGGCGTAGAAGCTGTAGCCGTTGCCAAGACTTGCTTTGCTTGAAGAAGTACCGCTGCTTTTTGAAGTACAGTAATCTTCTACATTCTGCTCACTACTGAAATAATCATTTGAAAAATTGTTTTTCAGGGAAACAATATCAGACAGGTATTTTGCCTGAGCCTTTGAAAAGGTATCAGAATCCCCGACCTTCCCGCTCTTGTGTTCATTGGCATTGTAAGCTAATGAAACCGTACAGGAGGCTCCCAGCAAAACCAGTACTACAGCAATATTAAGAACTCTCATGGCGAATCCTTGTAAATATAATAATATTGTTGATTTATTAACAATCAAATTAGTAAATAATCGCAACAGGTATTTTTTTTAGATTTATAACTTATTTTAGACAGATAATTAGTTTGATTTTGGTGAGAATATCTAACTATATAAATCAGTTGTCATCAGAAAGCGTTTACATGTATAGATTGAGAAGTTTTTCACAAATATTTTTATTGCTGTTTATTTGCCTACTTAGCTTTACAGGACTTTTAAGGGATTGCAGAGATGCCTACAGAAATTCAGGCTCACAGCTACAGATAAGCTATTCCTGCTCCTTGGCAAATCAGCCTGAGCATAGGAGCAGGATCTAGATAAATAATAAGAGAATTATTTTGCAGACAGCTCTTTTTTAGCCATCTGAAGCGCGTGCATAAATTCACTGTTGGCATGCAGTTCAGCATTGACATAGGCCGCAAGCTGTCTGCCAGCCTCTATATCTGAGGCCCAGTGGAAGCCGCAGACAACTCTGTAATAGCCGAACTGATGAGCAGCACTGATTATTTCATTCTGCCTTGAGGGGATAAGCTCAGTCAAAATAAGACCTACTAATTCACCATAGGCTGAATGCGATGACGGGAAGGAACCAGAATCTATATGTTCTTTGTCATCCTCCAGTGTTGAACAGGTTCTTTCATTAAAATATACAAATGGTCTCTTTCTCTGATAATATTTTTTGGCTTCCTTTGCACTTCTGCTGGCATCTCCTGAGATCTTTCCTATCAGGTAATAGGTCCAGGGAGTTTTTTCCTTTGACAGTTCAATGCCTGCAGGTTCAGAGAAATATCTGCACATATTGTCAGGACTCATGTCTGCATTGATTCTGGCATCTTCCCAGAGTTTGGTACCCTTTAACTTTCTGGTTTCTCTGTACACTGCTATATCATTCTCAAAGAGCGCCGAATCAGCTTTGGGAGGCTCAGGCAGAGAAACCTTGATGTCTGCATATTTTCCTTTGGCAAGAAAATAATTGGTATGTTCTGATTTGGATCTCCCTGTTTTACTCCCTGAAACTTTAATCTCAGGCGGCGCTTCATCTGATATCTTAGTAGAACATCCAGTGCTGATAAAACAGGCCACAGCCATAACGCTTAATACTTTGTTTAATGTGTGCATTTTCATGTCCTTAAAATTTGAAAAAATGCTCTCTGATTATAGTGTTACTCTTGCTGATAATACTAAACAGATCTCAAAGTCCACTATAAGTGGACTTTGAGATCTGGGATTTAGTCAGGCATAAAATGCCGCTTAATGCTTTTGCGGTATTCACGCTGTTTAACCCAACACAATTAATATCTATAGATTCCACTTCTTATGCAGTTCTGGACTTAAATTCGCAAGTGAATCTATTACAACCACACAGTCTTTGTGAACAGTCTTCATCACTGTTTCCATATAAT
>DMTG01000054.1 GCA_003477345.1 Succinivibrionaceae bacterium
TTAATTAGCGAACAATGTACTAGTCAAAAGCTATTAGACAACGTCAATAGCTGCGCAGGGTAAGGCGCTTTAAAGCCTGCTGCTTTCTGATTTTCTTTAAGATTGACTGCAGTTTTGGGAAGGTTAATGCTCCCAGATCTGGTTAGCTGAGAGCATTGGTAATGATACTAACGGGCGTTCTGCTCGAGGTTTACGCCGTTTTCCAGCAGTATAGGATCGATAATGTGGATGTAAGCGCTGTCTCTTAACTCCTTCTCCCACATACCCAGTTCTTCCTGATACTTGCGCTGAGCGATGATGGCACGGGCTCTGTCTTTATAGGCTTCGTCTGAATTCTGGTCGATCTTGATATCCTTTAAATAGATGATGTGCCAGCCAAAGGAGGATTTGAATGGCTCAGAGATCTGACCAGGCTTGAGCGCTACCATCTCTCTTGCAAAGGCCGGATCGTATCTGTCTGGAGTTGCATAGCCAAGATCACCGTCGCTGACTGCTGAACCTGGATCTTCTGAGTTCTGTCTTGCGGCCTTGCCAAAGCTGATCTCGCCTGCAAGAATTGAGGCTCTGAGGTTTTCAAGCTTGGCTCTGGCAGCATCGTCTGAGAATACGATGGAGGTCTTTACCAGAATATGGGCGGCATCATAGGTCTTGATCGGAGTTATGGCATCGTGGGTAATGTCATAGACTTTCAGCACATGCATGCCAAGCGGCGATCTGAAAGGTCCTACCACGTCACCTGGTTTTGATTTTACGAGTGCCGGTACAAACGGCAGCGGTACCTGACTCTCTGGCAGGTAGCCTAAATCTCCGCTCTGTGAGGATGCGGCACCGGAGGAATACTGGGCGACAATGGAGGTAAGATCGGCACCTTTCTGGAGGGCAGCCTTGGCCTGACGGGCATTGGCCTGGGCTCGCTCATATTCGCCGCCGGTTGGATTTGAGGACAGCGGGATCAGCACCTGTCCTATATGGTAGCGAGGCTCAACCGTGCCATTGGTCTTAAGATTATTAGCAAGGTTGTCAACTTCTGCATCAGTTATTTTGATGCGGCTGCGAACTCTGCTCTGGCGGAACTCATTCATCAGCACCTGATTTTTAAATTCATCGCGCTGCTCCTGAACCGAAAGGTTTGAGCCCATGCTTGCGAGGATCTTGTCAGGAGTGGTGTTGTTGCGGGCAGCTGCCTGGGCAAGCGCGCTGTCAATCTGGGAGTCGGTCATGTCAGCACCCTGTTCACGGGCCTGCTGCAGCAGGAGACTTCTGGTAATAAGCTGCTCTAAGGCCATCTTTCTTGCAGATACCTGATCAAGTCCGCGGTGCTGGGCCAGAATGCGCTTCTCAAAGGAATTGAGTTCGCTTTCTAGAATAATATCGTTATTGACCACAGCTGCAGTTGAATTTAATATCTGCTCTGCACTGGCGCTTTCACACAGTAATGAGGTCTGCAGTCCGCAGCCTAGCAGGACTGCCAGGGTAAGAGTGCCAAGCTTTTTGCGCATTGTCATAAATCTTTCCTTTTCATTCCCTAATTGTTCAGGTTGGTTGGATCTACCGCCGGCAGGAAGTGAGTACTGGTGCTTGATGGCGAAGTACTGCCGTCTGCCTGCATGCCAAAGAAATTCTTCAAAGTAAACTGGAAGCCGATGACTTCTTTCTGGGTCTGTCTGTATGGATTTGATTTCATCTTCAGGTACTTTTCGTATACAAAACCCACAGACCAGCAGCATTCTTCATACAGAATACCAACTTTTGTATCAATATTGTATTCCTGCTCCACATCACGATACAGTGCGCCTGTCAGTTTTAACCTGTTAGTAAGCGGAATGGAGCCTTCAAAGCCTACCTGTCTCAGGTCGCGGGCCAGACCTGTTGCATAGGAGTAGTTGCCGTCGCGATAGAAACGGTAGCTGATGCCGGCAAGATAGCCGCTGTTATTCTGGTAGCGCAGCGAGGCATCATAGGAGTAGAGCCTGCCTTTGTCTTCATCATAGGTACCGCCGGTGTGCAGAGTGACTTCAGGTATCGGACTGAAATCTAAAATCGCAGAGATCGGCGATCTTGAATTACTCTGATTGTAGAGACTGCGCAGATAGGAATCTCTGACAATGCCCAGATCGGTTCTGGTTTTTACAAAGCTGTAGGCCTGAGCGATGCCGAATCTTAAGATTTCACGGTCGTGGGCATCTAAAAGTCTGGTAGTAATGCCGGCAGTAACGGTATTGGTATCTGCGATACGGTCGATGCCTGCATAGCGGCGGTAAGAGAAGAGAGAATAGTAGTCCTCAAGTCGGGTTGCCGTATCGTAGAGCGCAATCTTGTCCTGATTCTTATATGGAATATAGGTGTACTTGATTTCAGGCTCGATGGTCTGAGTATGCCTCATGTCAAGAACCTTTCTCTCAAAAGTGGTTTTGCCGTGCAGTTCGAGCTCATACAGGGCTCTGGTGGTATGAGAGTCGGTTTCATCAACTCCGATGTAGGATCTGTAGTTCTTATTCAGTGAGTTTACATCGCCCTGATCGTAGTGAGTTAAAAACAGTCTGCCGCCGGCATTGAGGAAGGTGCCGCGAGCGCTGTACAGGTTGTACTTTAAAGAAGGCTCCAGATGAATACGGTTGGTTGAGAAGCTCCTGACACTGTTTGCAGAAGAGTCAGAGGCTTCAGAATCCTTGCTGAAGCGAGTGAACTCAAAATAGTTTTTAAACAGCAGCCGGTCATAGGTGTCATAGTAGTTGAACTTAACCTGCGGCATCAGCTCAAACGGATGGAAGACATGATAGGCAGGATTGATAAGCGTCTGATATTTTCTGGCTTCAATCGAGATATCATACCTGGTTTTATCATAGGTGGCCCTGTAGGACTGCACCAGATGATCATCGGTTACGGCAGCGCCTTTCTGGGCAATATCGGTAAAGTAGCTATAGTCAGAATTTCTGACCTTGGCATGGTTTACGTAGAAGTTCAGATCGTGATCTAAAAACCAGGAGTGAGCTTTGAAATTAAAGTACCAGCGCTCGTGATCGCTTGTCGAGCCGTCTCGTGTCCAGGAGGTATCGTCCGGGAAGTAGTTGAAAATTATGGTAGCCGTGGTATTGGCAAACGGCATGGCACGGAATGTATTGTCAAACTCCCACTTATGATCGCCGCGCCATCTTGGGGTTATGAGCCAGTCATAGTTTGGCGCTATGTTCCAGTAGAAAGGCACTGAGGCGGTAAAACTGTCAGAGCCCAGCGAAACACCCGGGTAGAGGAAACCTGTTTTACGCTTGTTGCTTAATGGGAAGTTGATATACGGCATATAGAATACCGGTATGGTATCAGCAATCCAGACGGTGCTGTTCCAGG
>DMTG01000023.1 GCA_003477345.1 Succinivibrionaceae bacterium
TTATTGACGGGCAGAGAGGTGTTCTGCTCTACAGAGGCTACCCGATTGACCAGCTGGCAACCAAAGCAAATTATCTGCAGACCTGCTATCTGCTGCTGAGAGGAGAACTGCCTAATAAAGATCAGTATGCAAAATTCGAGCATACCATCAAGCACCATACTCTGGTTCATACCCAGATGGAATCACTATTCCAGGCCTTCAGAAGAGACAGTCACCCAATGGCGGTACTCTGCGGTGTAGCAGGAGCACTTTCTGCCTTCTATCATGACAGTCTGGACATCTACGATCCAGAACATCGTGAGCTTACCGCAATCAGACTCGTAGCCAAGATGCCTACTCTGGCAGCCATGTCCTACAAGTACTCAGTAGGTCAGCCGTTTGTCTATCCGCGCAACGATTTAAGCTATGCAGCCAACTTCCTGCATATGATGTTTGCAACTCCCTGCGAGCCGTACAAGGTAAACCCTGTCATAGAAAAGGCACTTGACAGAATCTTCATTCTGCACGCCGATCACGAGCAGAATGCCTCTACGTCCTCAGTACGACTGGCAGGTTCCTCAGGCGCAAATCCATATGCCTGTATTGCAGCCGGCATTGCCTCCCTGTGGGGACCTGCTCACGGCGGTGCCAATGAAGCCTGCCTGAGAATGCTGCAGGAAATAGGCTCGGTAGACAGAATTCCACAGTATGTAGCAAGAGCCAAGGACAAGAACGATCCGTTCAGACTGTTCGGCTTTGGTCACCGCGTCTACAAGACCTTTGATCCGCGTGCCATCGTCATGCGCGATACTTGCCATGAGGTTCTGGATGCGCTGCACATCACTGATAATCCTGCGCTCGAGGTTGCAACTGAACCTGAGAAGATCGCTCTGTCTGACGATTACTTCATATCAAGACATCTGTACCCTAACGTCGATTTCTACTCAGGCATCATCCTAAATGCCATCGGTATTCCTACCTCTATGTTTACCGTAATCTTTGCCCTGGCAAGAACTATCGGTTGGATATCCCACTGGATTGAAATGCAGACGCTTTCTGACTCAAGACTGGGAAGACCTCGTCAGATCTACATCGGCAAGGAAATCAGAAATGTAAAGCCGCTGGGCAGACGCTAAACTGACTTTTTAGCTGATTAGGGCGGTGCGCACAAATATACGTATCACCCTAAAAATATACAGATACAAAAAAACCGGAGTTTTAAATCTCCGGTTCTTTTTCATAATAGCAGTAAGCTATTCAATTATGCATTTAAAGCTTCACGAGCCTTTTCTGCAATTGCCTTGAATGCTACCTGATCATTGATTGCTAAATCAGATAGTACCTTACGGTCGATATCGATGTTAGCTTTCTTAAGACCATTGATAAGCTGGCTATAGCTTAAGTCTAACTGACGTGCAGCAGCGTTGATGCGAACAATCCAGAGTGAACGGAACTGACGCTTCTTCTGACGACGATCACGATATGCATACTGACCAGCCTTGGTTACAGCCTGAACAGCAACACGATAAGTACGTGAACGGGCACCGTAGTAGCCCTTAGCTGCCTTCATTACCTTCTTATGACGAGCATGTGCAATAACACCGCGCTTTACTCTTGCCATTTTCTAATCCTCCAGCCTTAAGCGTATGGTAACTGACGCATAATTGCGCGCAGATTACTGGTCTTCACATAAACCATGTTGCGCAGATTACGCTTGCGCTTGGTGGTCTTCTTGGTGAGGATGTGACGAAGGTTCTGGTGACGGCACTTGTAGTGACCACTGCCAGTTTTCTTGAAGCGCTTTGCAACGCCTCTATCGGTCTTCATTTTGACCTTTACTTTACCTGCCATTTAAATAACTCCGCATTTGGTTAGCAGTTTACTAATGTATAGAAAATAGGAGCTCTGAAAACAGAGACTTGCTTCCCTATTTCTACTTCTTCTTTGGAGCTAGAACCATAGTTGCCTGTCTGCCCTCTACGCGAGATGCAGATTCAACCACAGCCAGTCCCTTTTCCACGCAGAGATCATTCTCCACGCGCTTGAGAACATCAAGACCTAATGACTGGTGAGCCATTTCACGACCGCGGAAACGCAGGGTCACTTTAGCCTTGTTGCCCTCTTCGAGGAAGCGAACCAGGTTGCGTAGTTTAACCTGATAATCGCCCTCGTCTGTTCCAGGACGGAATTTTATTTCCTTTATCTGGACAACTTTTTGTTTCTTCTTTTTCTGGTCTTTGCTCTTTTCGTAGAGATACTTGCCATATTCAATCAGTTTACATACAGGTGGCTCTGCATTAGGACTAATCTCAACAAGATCGATCCCCGCCTCTTTAGCTCTTTCCAAAGCTTCACGAGTAGGTAACACACCTATCAACTGGTTGTCCTGGTCCAAAAGACGCACTTCGCGGCATCTAATGTCGCCATTAATCCGGTTCTTCTGAAAGTTTTTACCGGTTTTCCTGTTGTTGTTTATAGCAATTCTCCCTATCTAGGCCATTAAAAAAGAAACTAATCCTTTTGCTTTTCCTGTTCTGCGCGGGCTTTTACAATAGCTTCGTCTGCAACAGGCATATTTTTGCGCGATATGATATCTGAATTTATGAGTTTTATCAAGTCCTCTACAGACATAACTCCCAAATCAGCGCCCATTCTGGTGCGAACGGCTACCATACCCTGCTCAGCTTCACGAGCTCCGCATACTGCCATGTACGGAACACGGTACATGGTCTGTTCACGAATCTTGTAGCCGATCTTTTCATTGCGCAGATCTGTACGAACTCTGAGTCCTGCTTCATCAAGCTTATCGCAGACTTTCTTGGCATAATCGAGCTGATCGTCTGTAATATTCATGACTACTGCCTGTACTGGAGCCAGCCAGGTCGGGAAAGCACCTGCGTATTCCTCGGTCAGAATACCGATGAAGCGCTCTAAGGATCCGAGCATTGCACGGTGAATCATTACCGGCACGTGCTCCTGGTTATCTTCGCCGATGTAGTGGGCGTCCAGTCTTGCAGGCAGAGAGAAGTCCAGCTGAACGGTACCGCACTGCCAGGCTCTGTCTAAAGAGTCATGCAGAGTGAACTCAATCTTAGGACCATAGAATGCACCTTCACCAGGCTGAATCTGATACTCGAGGTTGTTAGCTTTCAGTGCCTCTACCAGATCGGCCTCTGACTTGTCCCATACCTCATCTGAGCCGATGCGCTTTTCAGGACGGGTGGAGAGCTTTACGTCCACATTCTTGAAGCCGAATACATCATAAACTTCATAAACCATGCGGATGCAGTCGGTAACGCAGTCTAAAATCTGATTTTCTGTACAGAAGATATGAGCGTCATCCTGCTCAAAGCCGCGAACTCTCAGCAGACCGTGCAGAGAGCCTGATGGTTCGTTGCGGTGGTCTTTACCAAACTCAGCCATTCTGATTGGCAGATCTCTGTATGAACGGGTGCGGCTGTTGAAAATCTGAATTGCGCCCGGGCAGTTCATTGGCTTAATTGCGTAGTCGCGGTTCTCTGACTGGGTAGTAAACATGTTTTCTGCATACTTATCCCAGTGACCGGATTTTTCCCAGAGCACTCTATCCATGATCTGTGGAGTATTGACTTCAATATAGTGATACTTGTGCAGCATGTCACGCATGAAATTCTCTACTACACGGTAAATTGTCCAGCCGTCGTTATGCCAGAATACGAGTCCCGGAGCAATCTGCTGGAAATGGAACAGATCGAGCTTCTTGCCGAGTACGCGGTGATCGCGCTTAGCAGCCTCTTCACGCTTCTTTAGATAATCTTTGAGCTCATCCTTGGTTGCAAAGCAGCAGCCGTAGATTCTCTGCAGCATTTTGTTCTTGGAATCGCCGCGCCAGTAGGCTCCTGAAAAATGAGTAAGCTTGAAGTTTGAGCACAGGCCCATGCGAGGAACGTGAGGTCCGCGGCACATGTCGGTATATTCAAGGTGGTGGTAAAGACCAATGCTCTTGTCGTTTTTATCGATGTTTTCTTCTAATATGAGTTTCTTGTAAGGCTCGTTTCTTTCATCGAAAGTCTTATAGGCATGCTCCCAGTCGACTACTTCTTTTACAACCTTGTAGTCTGTCTTGGCAAGTTCGTGCATTTTTTTATCTAGAACTTCCAGATCTTCTTTGGTGAGCTTGTGTTCAAGGTCAACGTCATAGTAAAAACCGTTGTCTATGACAGGACCGATTGCCATCTGTGTCTCTGGCCATAATTCTTTGATTGCATGTCCCAGAAGATGAGCACAGGAGTGGCGGATAATCTCTATACCTTCCTGATCTTTTGCAGTGATAATTGTAACTTGCGCATCGTGATCTACTAAGTCGCAGGCATCATGGGCAACCCCGTCGATTTTTCCTGCAACACAGGCTTTTGCTAAACCTGAACCAATGCTCTGAGCAATTTCAAAAATAGATACTGGGCGATCGAATTCTTTAATATCGCCATTTGGAAGTGTAATTTTAGGCATGATAAAAAACCCCGATGCATACTGTACATCCCTGGGGCTCCATAATTAAGAAAAAGAAAACTTTCTGTCCTCCGCAGCTATCCCCGCTCTGACTCGAAGGGGCCTTGTGCAGTGCCAACAGAAAAACTCGGTTGGAAATTATACTCCTTGATGACAGAGATATCGCATTCATCTATATTTTTTTATTATCGAAAAAATAACTATTGTCAAAATTCTTAATATTGTTATAATGGCAACACTTTGTGCGACCTTAGCTCAGCTTGGTTAGAGCATCACCTTGACATGGTGGGGGTCGGTGGTTCGAGTCCACTAGGTCGCACCAGACTTACAAGGCAACCTTATGGTTGCTTTTTTTATTTATTCCTATTGAAAAAACTAATTCTCTAGAAATATTCATCATTGATGAACAAAGATTAAAAAAAATGCACTTATTATATATCTGGTGATTGTAGTTCTCTGTTTGTCTAAAACATTTTTATGATACAGATGGGACAACTTTAAACTTTATCCCTAAAGAACCAAGCACTTTCTGCAAAGTATCAAAATAAGGTCTTTTGCCTTCTTTTAAGCTTTTATATAAACTTTCTCTATTTAATCCGGTTTCTTTTGCGATTTTTGACATTCCTTTTGCTCTTGCAACCGTATCAAGAGCTCTTAGTAAATCATTTGGATCATCTGATTCAAGAGCAATATTTATATATTCAGCAATAACTTCCTCGTTATCTAAGAAGTTGGCTGCATCAAAAACTTCAGAATTAATTTTTTTTGTCATTTTCTTCCTGTTCCTGTAATTTATAAGTGCTAATTATTTTTTCCGCTCTAATTATATCTTTTTGCTGACTAGACTTTGATCCACCATAGGCAACAACATAAATGTTTATGCCATCGCAAAAATAATAAAGCCTATATCCAGCACTAACAGATATTCGCATTTCAAAAAAATTATGAATGTTGCTTGAAATAGCCTTGCTATCACCAAAATTTCCTCTTTTTGCCTGTTCTAATCTAGAAATAATTCTAGCTTTTGCAATTGGATCTTTAAGCTTTCTAAGCCATTTTGAAAAAGGCTCTAACAATATTATTTTATTCATAGTAAATAAATTGTAGCCCACAAACTACAATTTTCAAATATGTATTTTTATGAAGCACCAAGCATAGATATTGTTGATAACTCATAGAGCCTCAGCACTATTTTCCATCAAAGAACTTAGAAGAAAATGTAGAGAAATGTAGAGCTATTTTTTATCAATTTGAATTTAATGATTTTTATTTTTTATAAATCCACTAGGTCGCACCAGACTTACAAGGCAACCTTATGGTTGCTTTTTTATTCTGTTTCTTCTTATCTAATTTCTTTCAGCTAAAAATAAACTTATAGCTTTTGCACAAGGCCAACGTAAAACAAAAAATAATCTTGCGTTTTATCCGTAATTTTTTATTTAAATACTTTGCGTATTATTAAATATAAATGTTATTATTAGTCTGCGTATTATGCAATAAATAACAATAAAAATAGGCAGCGCATTGCAGACAGGTGGCGTAATATGGAGATAAAAAGAACTATATACAATAAGATTACGGATTGGAAAAAACAAACTAATGGATCAAAAGCTCTACTGATTGAAGGAGCAAGACGAATCGGTAAGTCTACAGTAGTAGAAAAATTCGCAAAAAATGAATACAAAACCTATATTCTTATTGATTTCAATAAAGCAGGAAAAAAGGTAAAAGACGCTTTTAATTACCTTGATAATATAGATGTTTTTTTTCAAATAATAAGCCTTGAATACAATACGAGACTTTTTCCAAGAAAATCCTTAATAATATTCGACGAAATACAAAAATTTCCAAAAGCTAGAGAGGCAATCAAGTATTTGGTTGCAGATGGTAGATACGATTACATTGAGACAGGCTCTCTAATTTCAATAAAGGAAAACGTTCAAAATATTACAATTCCATCGGAAGAACGAAAAATACAGATGTATCCCGTAACTTTCGAGGAATTTATGGTTTACATGGATGAGGAAATACTGCTGGATTACATAAAAGAGTGTTTCGAGAACAGGCAGCCTCTTGATAGAGAGATGCATAATAAAGCCATGCGTCTTTTTAAAGAATATATGCTCGTGGGAGGAATGCCCCAGGCAATTGTTGCCTATAAAAAAAATGGCAGAGATTTCAATGCAGCAGATATTGAAAAAAGAGATATTCTTTCACTTTACGAAGATGATATAAAAAAAGCAGCAAAGAGATATCAGTCAAAAGTTTCTGCAATTTTTGATAACATTCCTGGTTTCCTATCATCACATGAAAAAAGAATAATATTAAAAGAAATTGAAAAGAATGGAACATTTGACAGATATGATGAACCTTTGTTTTGGCTAGGTGATTCTATGATCTGTAACCTTTGTTATAAATGTAATGATCCTAATATAGGGCTTGCGTTGAATAGAAATGACTCATATGTAAAATGTTATATGGGAGACACGGGTTTACTTGTTAGCCATGCTTTTAGCGAAAATGAGATTACTGATGTGCAGCTTTACAAACAGATAATGGATGGAAAATTGTCATTAAATCAGGGAATGCTCTATGAAAACGAGATCTCGCAAATAATTACAGCTTCAGGTCGCAAACTATACTTTTATACAAGATACAGCGAGAAAAAACATAGAAACGATATAGAAATAGACTTTATAATCTCAAATGAAAGTAAGACAATGTTCAAGATCTCCCCTATCGAAGTAAAATCTTCAAAAAACTATACAACATCTTCACTTTTGGCATTCAAAGAAATCTTCAAGAAAAGAATCGATACTCAAATAATAGTACATCCAAAGAATTTTTCTGTGGATGATGATGTTATTAAGATTCCACCTTATATGATGTACCTTATCTGATTCTCCTTATCTGATTTAATGAGTAACAAATAGGCATTTTAAGTGGAGAAATGTAGAGCGAATTATTATCTTGTTGAATTTAATTTATTTTATTTCAATAAAAAAAAAACACTACGACGCACCATCTTACAAGGCAACCTGTTGGTTGCTTTTTTTTATTGTCACTACATTTCGTCAGTAAAAATGTAATTTCTTTATTACATTCGTCAGTAAAAATGTAATCTCTTCATAATATTCGTCTCCAAAAATGTATTATTATAAATAAAGGAGGTAAATAAAATGGAAAGATTAGCCTATAAAAAGTTACTCGGTTGGAAAAACAATAAAAACAGAAAACCTCTTATACTTAACGGCGCAAGACAGGTTGGAAAAACTTGGCTTCTAAAAGATTTCGGTGAAAAAGAGTATGAATCAGTAGCATATATAAACTGCGATGAAACAAAAGATCTAAAAGCTGTTTTCAGCGACTTTAACACAGATAGACTAATACGGGCTTTTTCAGCTATTTCTGGCGTTAATATAAAGCCAGAAAATACTCTTATTATTTTGGATGAGATCCAAATCATTCCTATAGGTTTAACATCTCTGAAGTACTTCTGTGAAAACGCACCAGAATACCATATAGCTGTTGCAGGAAGTCTTCTTGGCATAGGATTACACGAAGGCACAGGTTTTCCTGTAGGAAAAATAGATCAGATAAATCTTTATCCATTGAGCTTTAAAGAGTTTTTATTAGCCTTAAAAAAAGACCAAATTTATAATGCAATTCAGACTCATAAATGGGAGGAACTATCATCATTATCTTCCATATTTATTGATCTACTAAGACAATACTATTATGTAGGAGGAATGCCTGCAGTTGTACAAGCATATGCTACTAACCACGATATATTCGAAGTTAGAAATATCCAAAGCCAAATTTTGTCTGATTATAGACTAGACTTCTCTAAACATGTACCAAAAGATATTCTCCCAAAAGTAAATATGGTTTGGGATTCTATCCCGGCTCAGCTTGCAAAGGAAAATAAAAAATTCATATACAGTAAAATAAGAAAAGGGGCCAGAGCAAAGGAATTTGAAAATGCAATTCAGTGGCTTGTCGATGCAGGTCTAGTATACAAAGTACTCCGAGTTTCAAAAGTTGAAAAACCGCTGAAATTTTATGAAGATTTTAATTCATTCAAGCTTTTTATTCTGGATCTAGGATTACTTGGAGCAATGACTGAAGTAGATGCAAAGGATGTTCTAGTAAATAACAATGCTTTTACTGAATACAAAGGATCATTTACCGAACAGTATGTATTACAGGAATTACAATCCTTAGAAAAAAGAGTTTACTATCATTCTAAAGAACACTCAGAGCTTGAACTTGATTTTGTAATACAAAACTATAATGTTTATCCAATTGAGGTCAAGGCAGAAGAGAACCTAAAATCAAAGAGTCTTCGAACAATATACTCTGAAAACAATCAACTAAAACCGGTTAGATTCTCTATGGCAGATTATAAAGAACAGGATTGGATGGTAAATGTTCCTTTATATCTCGTTGCAGAATGGATTGAACAGGCTGAATAGAGCAACAGAAGTAGATATTATGGATGATTGGAATAAATACCAAAACCGAATTAAAACCACAAAGCCATCATTAAGAAAAGATCTCGAAGAGATAGAGGAGATTTCAGAGATTGTTGGCACGATAATAAAACAGAGGCATGAGCTCTACCTATCACAAAGAGAAATCGCTGATCTTTGCGGTCTGCCTCAGTCCTCAATTGCACGAATTGAATCAGGGAAAACATATCCAAATTTATCGACTCTACGTAAGATATTAAGAAAACTAGGATTGAGGTTTTCCATTAATTCAGTACCGAATACAGTAAGGTATTAGTTTTTTTCAATAATAATTTGTAGAGAGATGTAGAGTTTACAATTATCATATTGAATTTAGAATAATTTATTTTCAATAAATCCTCTACGACGCACCACGATTTAGAAGGCAACCTTATGGTTGCTTTTTTTTATACTTGCATTCTATGACATCGTTGAATTTCTAATTCACATACTCTTCTTATGATGTCAAAAATCCAAGCAGGAGCATTGGTTGCTTCATTAATCAAAATATTTTTGTCTTTCTCGGATAATACTGTCTGTAAAGTTACGATAACTTTCTCGTCTATATAGCTTTTTCCTAGTGTTTTCAAAGCTTCTATAACCATAATTGAAGTTTCGGACATAAAGGATATTTCTCTGTTCGTTTTATGCTTAAAGATCAGGGGATTATTCGCAATTTTAAAATTCCTGTATGGTCCATCACTAACATAAGACCATGCTGCAGGGATCTGTGTAGATAGACCTAGTCTGTTTAAAGCTACATCTCCACTAGTGTAACG
The DNA here is from genome assembly GCA_003477345.1 of Succinivibrionaceae bacterium. Lineage (GTDB taxonomy): Bacteria > Pseudomonadota > Gammaproteobacteria > Enterobacterales > Succinivibrionaceae > Succinivibrio. Next base: position 9,758 of record DMTG01000023.1, read on the forward strand.
TCTCAATCATAT
>DMTG01000131.1 GCA_003477345.1 Succinivibrionaceae bacterium
TGGACGGCAGCGGCTTTCTGGCTATCTTCATTATCGGCATGTTCGTAGGAAACCAGAATACCCGCAAGGTAAGCTATATCCTGCCAGTAGGCGAGGGCATTACCTGGCTTGCCCAGATCTCTCTGTTCTTAATGCTAGGTCTGCTGGTATCGCCGCATAACATGGTGCACTATGTGGTTCCAGGAACTATTGTGGCAGTTGTTATGACCTTTCTTGCAAGACCTGCTGCGGTGCTCCTCTGTCTGCTGCCGATGTATTTCAGGCGCTACTCCATAAAAGATCTGCTGTTCATGTCGTTTGTCGGACTTCGAGGATCCGTCCCGATTGTTCTTGCCATGTATCCTGTAATGGATGATATTTCCAATGCGCAGCTCTATTTCAACATGGCCTTCGTAGTGGTTATTTTCTCCCTTCTGGTGCAGGGAGCCTGCATACTGCCGGTAGCCAAGTTTTTCAATGTATACGCACCGGCGTCAGTTGCTCCTATCAGCAAGGCTAATGTCGGCATTATGCTCAATGACGACTTTGATCTCTTCAACTATAAGATAAAGCGCGACTCCATGGAAGGAAGACGACTGCGTACTCTGCAGTTTCCAAAAGAGACTGCCGTGGTGGCGATGTTCAGAGACGGACATCTGATGAAGCCTCAGGGTGGAACCCAGCTGAAAAAAGACGATATTCTTTCGGTTATAGGCGTTGAATCTGATGAAATCGCGCTGAATGCCATTTTCTCGCAGGATAAACCTGTAAAGCAGTATCCGCTGTATGCCGGAGACAAGATCTATGACGGTCATACGCCAATGACACTGCTGGCGGAAACCTATAATTTTGAGCTGACCTCGTTTGAGAAGACTCTTACGGTAGCCGAATGCATGTCCTATCATCTGGGAGGTTTTCCTCAGCCCGGGGATTTCATGAATCTTATAAATGCCAGATTAGTGGTAGTCTCGCTAGAGGGTGACTATATAGCAAAAGTAGGTCTGTATCTGCTCTCGGAAATCCGCCTGAAAGAGCACCGCAGGAAAAACGCAAGATCAGGCGTCTCCACTCTGAGCAAGTATGGCCAGAAATCTCTTCACCGGTAGCAGTGCTGCTGACTGCTGTTGTTTTGAAGTTTTTTAAAGCTGTTTTTATTATTACAATTATTTTCAAATGCCTTCTACAGAATTTTCAAAGTTTGCCGCGGATATAAACCGCCAGTTAAAAAATGTTTCCCTGCAGGATCAGAGAGTCATTGCAGGTAAGCTAAAACGTCTGTCACAGGGAGAGCGCGAGCTTACAGACGAGCTGAGAAATTCTCTGATACTCGAGCTTGCGACCGCACTCGAGGCTCAGAAACACAGAATAGAGAACCTTCCAAAGCTCAGCTATGATGAATCTCTGCCTGTCAGCGCGCATCATGACGAAATCGTCAGGGCTGTCAGAGAACATCAGGTAGTGATTATTGCAGGTGAAACAGGTTCTGGTAAAACTACTCAGCTGCCTAAGATGTGTCTTGAAGCCGGGGCCGGCATCAGAGGAAAAATAGGTCATACCCAGCCAAGAAGAATCGCTGCCCGCGCGGTAGCTGCCCGAATTGCAGATGAGCTTAATGAGAATCTTGGTAAAAGCGTGGGCTATAAGGTGAGATTTACCGATGTCACCTCTCCTGATTCCTATATAAAAATCATGACCGATGGTATTCTCCTGTCGGAGACTGCCCACGACCGGCTGCTTCTGGACTATGACTGCATCATAATTGATGAGGCGCATGAACGCTCGCTCAATATCGATTTTCTGCTCGGCTATCTTAAGAATCTGTTGAAAAAGCGTCCCGATCTTAAGCTGGTCATCACTTCAGCCACCATTGATGTGGAACGTTTTTCAAGCCATTTTAACAATGCTCCGATCATCGAGGTCTCAGGTCGTACCTATCCTGTAGAGACCGTTTATATGCCTCCAGAAGAAGCACAAGAAGACGATGAGGATGAGGTTAGTGCAGCCGATCTTAAGTCTGGCGTGTTAAAGGCTTTTAAATACCTCATGCACGAATACGGCAGAGGCGATGTGCTGGTATTTCTGCCAGGTGAGCGCGACATTATGGATCTGGCGAACTTTTTAAAGAAAAGCTCGCTTAACGGCGTTGAAATTCTGCCGCTTTATGCCCGCCTTGCAGGTTCAGAGCAGCAGCGCATCTTCGCACCGCATCAGGGCGTGAGAATAGTGCTGTCAACCAATGTTGCAGAAACTTCTCTTACAGTGCCCGGCATCAGATATGTCATAGATTCTGGACTGGCCCGCATAAGCCGTTATTCTCCCAGAACCAAGGTACAGCGTCTGCCGGTTGAAAAAATATCCAAAGCCAGCGCCAACCAGCGTAAAGGACGCTGCGGACGAGTCAGTGAAGGTGTCTGTGTAAGGCTGTATTCCAGGGATGATTTTGATTCCAGATCTGAATTTACCGATCCAGAGATTCAGAGGACCAATCTTGCTGCCGTAATTCTGCAGATGGTGGCTCTGAAGCTTGGCAGCATTTCAGCTTTCCCGTTTATTGATCCGCCTGACAGCCGTCAGGTAACAGACGGTATGCGTCTTTTAGAGGAGCTTGGCGCAGTAAAGGATGCGCGCGGCAGGGACACTCAGGATCTGG
>DMTG01000055.1 GCA_003477345.1 Succinivibrionaceae bacterium
GACTTTACAATAAAAATAACAATAAACAATTGATGAATTTTACAAATAAGTTGTAAAATAGTCTTAGAGAACACGATAGTTTTTCGTCTCTATATAAAGGAGTTTCTAATGATTGGTATTGTGATTGTTTCACATAGCAGCAAAGTAGCCGAAGGCATTTGCGACATGGTTCAGCAGATTTCTTCTCGAGATGGCAAAAAAATGCCTATTTATCCAGCCGGAGGCACAGCTCAGGGGACAATGGGAACTGATCCTCAGCTAGTCTTAGAAGCTATTAAAAAAGCTGATCAGGGTGAAGGCGTAGTCGTGCTGGCAGATCTTGGTTCAGGTGTAATCAGCTCTCAGGCTGCGATTGCTATGCTCGATGAGCCTTTAAGATCAAGAGTAAGAATTGCCGATGCCCCTGTGCTGGAAGGAGCAGTTGGAGCAGGAGTTGAGTCAGCATCTGACACTAATAGTTCTTTAGAGCTGGTTGTATCAACAGCAGAAGGCGCACGTCAGCTGCATAAAAAATAAAGCAGTATCTATATCTTATGAGGCCGGCTGATTGCCGGCTTTTTGGATCTTTTAAGGAATAAACATGTTTAAAAAGACCATCATGACATTAGCAGCCGCTGCGCTTATACCGCAGGCCTATTCAGCTGAAGCAGTCGACTGTTCCATAAATCATGGACGTATCCATGTTGAAGGCTATGGCAAAGCAGAAGCCTATCCGGACAGAGCTCAGCTGGTTTTTAAATCTGTTGAGAGAAATCCACAGTCAGACAAGGCTCTGGAAGCAGTAGAAGAAAAGGTTGCCATGTTCTTATCAGAACTTGATAATGCAGGCATAAAAAAAGAGCAGATAATTGCTAAAAGCGTATCTCTGGAGCCTGAGTACAGCTATGACGACAAAAAGCATATCAGGACAGTTAATCTCTACAGGGCTCAGCGTACAGTCATTGTTCAGACCTCTGACTTCAGCAAAATCCCCGAGATAACCAATATGGCAATGCAGTCTGGTTTAAATGAGATCGCAGGATTCAGCTACGAAATTAAAGATCCTGAAAAACTAGAAAGAGAAGCAAGACAGAATGCAATATCTGATGCAAAAGAAAAGGCTGAACTGCTGGCTTCAGGCTTCGAAGTAAAACTGTCCAAACCGTGCTCGATTAATTTCAACGAGACAGGTAGAATCTACTCTCCTAACAGCAGAAATGGAAATATGGCTCTTATGGCCATGAAAGCAGCAGGTCCGGAAATCCCTGAAGCTGAATATACTCAGGAAAAAATCACTGTGCAGTCTTCTGTTTCTGCAGACTTTGCAATTGAATAAATACATTGAATTTGAATACAGAAAAATTATCACACAACGTCTTAGAACTTCTTTCGCCTGCAAAAGATGCGGCAACCGCCAAAGCCGCAATTCTTGCTGGTGCTGACGGTGTTTTTATCGGAGCTTCGCGTTTTGGAGCCAGGGCAGCGGCCGGGAATGATCTCGAATCTTTAAGAGATCTGTGCAATTTTGCTCACCGCTTCGGAGTGCGGATTCATCTGACTGTCAACACTCTGCTGCATGACAGTGAACTGCAGGCAGCCCAGAAACTTATAGATGATATTGGCTTTGCAGGAGCTGATGTAATAATCGTACAGGATCCGGCTGTTTTAAGCATGAATATGCCAGACGGTGTGGAAGTGCATGCATCAACCCAATGCCTTATAAATTCAGAAGAAAGACTGGCCTTTTACAGAGATCTTGGAATTTCTCAAATAGTACTGCCAAGAGAACTCAGCCTTAAGAAAATTGCAAGATTTCACGAAGTGGCGCCTGACGTAAGACTCGAAGCTTTTGTAGCCGGCGCTTTCTGTGTCAGTGAAAGCGGAAACTGTTTTATTTCAGAATATCTAACCAAACGCAGCGCAAACCGAGGAGAATGCGCCCAGATATGCCGGCTGCCAATGAAGCTGCTCAAAGACGGCAGACTTTTGAAAGAAGGTCATCTGCTCTCTATGAAGGACAATTCTGCAGGTGACAGACTATTAGATCTGGTGAACGCCGGCGTAAGCACTTTCAAAATCGAAGGCCGGCTCAAAGACATTTCCTATGTGATAAATCAGACCGCATATTATAGAATGCTTATCGACAGTCTTATCGAAAAGTCAGACGGCAGACTTAGGCGCATGTCATACGGCAGATGCACAAGAAGTTTCAGTCCGGATATCAGACAGACCTTCAATCGAGGCTTTACCTCGCAAATGCTCACCGGTGGAAACCACGGTCTGGTAAACGACTTTACTCCCAAATATGAGGGACCTGAAATCGGCAGGATAAAAACTGTCAGAAAATCCTCTCACGGACTGCTTGTAACTGTAAAAGCCGCTAAGGATGTAAAACTGGTCAATGGAGATGGTTTCACCTTCAGATCTCCAGTAGGTCTTGAGGGCTTCAGAGCCAGCGAGGTGAGCGAAGTTCAGGGGAACCAGGACGAATTTCAGATAAGCGTTCGCGGTCAGACTTCAGCAAAGGCCGGCTATATATTAAGGCGCAATCAGAATTCAAGTTTTGAAAAGCTCCTTAACTCAAAAAATTCTGTCAATAGAACAGTAGGTTACGATTTATTACTCACTATTGAAAAATCAAAAATGATTTTAGCGGTTAAAGATGAATCTGGATTTTGCATACAGGCTGAACAGGCATTTGAATACCAGCCTGCTGCTAGTGCACTCAGCACAGAAAAAATACTGCAGACTCTCTCTAAACGCTACGATAGCTGCACAGAAACCGGCGCTATAAAAATCTCAGGAGAACAGAGTCTGATTACAGTACCGGTATCTATGCTGAATGCTTTAAGACGTCAGGCTTACGAAAAGTTTTTTAAGGAAAAATTCTCCAGGAAAAAATCACAACACTTTACCTTGCCTGTGGTACTTCCAAAATGGCCAGAAGATGCTGTTGACTCCCGACTTATTCTGAATAAAACAGCAGAAAACTTTTTCAGACAAGCACAGGTAAAAAACTTCAGCCGGGATGATTTAGCAGGCAGGAGTGTAATGACCTGCAGGCACTGCCTTGTGGAGGCCTATGCCAAATGCAGAAAGGATGGCGGCAGTACATCAGGCTTTGAGCTGCTGATAGGAAAAAACCGCTTTCGCGTCGTCTGTGACTGCAGAAAATGCATGATGCATCTGGTACCTGATCTCAACGGAGCGGTCCAGAATGTCTAGCAAAGAACCAAAGGGATTTAAACCAGAATACAATGATCTCGAAGCTCTAGGGGAAAATGAGGTAGTACAGGTTTTCGATGAGTCCAGCTCTAGCGTGGTAAATACCTATAAACTCCCTTTAGGTACTACCTACGACAGTTTTTTTGAAAACAGCCCTGCATCTGATTTAACGATAGAGGATGTCTTTAAAGAGGGCGGTATTCTTTCAGAAAATATTGATACCTATGTTCCCCGGGACAGCCAGATCAGCATGGCAGAAGGAATAGAGGAAGCTATTGCAAAAGGCACTTTATTCGTTGCAGAAGCAGGTACAGGCACAGGCAAGACTTTTGCCTATCTGATTCCCGCACTTCTGTCAGGGAGAGTGGTTGTAATTTCTACAGCCTCCAAAGCACTGCAGGATCAGATTGTAAGACAGGATCTGCCTCGTCTGTGGAAACTTTTAAACCTTGAAGGGAATTACATGGCCCTGAAAGGCTTTTCCAACTACGTGTGCAAAAGAAAATACTTTCAGTACATGTCAGGCTATATGGCCCAGAATCAGCTTAATCTGCCTGAAGTAGACGTAAGCAGTCTGTCCGATGAAGAACTCAAAGCAATTCCTGACGGTGACTTTGTGAATTTCGAGCAGCAGGTTACTGATCCTGTCAGCGGAGGAAAATACAAGGAAGTTATAAGGCTAAGCATTAAGGAACTGTCAAAACTAACCAATTTAATCAACAGCGATACTCAGAAACTGCGTACAGGAGAGAAAGGCTGCACCTTTGGTGAAGTGGATTCTACATTTTCACGCAGCATTGTAAAAGCCTTTACCTGCAGCAGTCATACCTGTCTTAAAAGAAAATGCAAATTCAGAGAGGAATGTTTTCCTTATCTTGCAAGAATAAAAGCACTTTCCTGCAAAGTTGTAGTAATCAATCATCAGCTGTTTTTTGCGCATAGACAGGTAGAAGATGTTTTTCAGACTCCGTATCCAGGATTCATCTTGCCACAATATGGCACTCTGATATTCGATGAGGCACATGAACTGCCTAACGTTGGACGCTCAGCAAGATCTAGTACTATATCAACAGCACAGTGCAAATGGCTCAAAGATTCTGTCAATGTATTCATAAATGATGAACAAAAGCAGGCCGATCTGCCGGAGAGCAGCCTTAGAGAGATGCTAGCATCTCTTACTTCAGCCTTCGACGGAATGCTTCATTACCTCCTTGGAACTGGTTTGAAATCAGACGACGAAAGATTTTCAGTAAGAGAAGGGCAGAAACGCAATTTTCTGGAATTCAGATATCTGGACTACGCTGAAAAAACTCACGCCAAAAGAAAGGATTTTGAACAGGACAATAAAGAGTTTATAAAACAGGCACGCATACTATATAAGGCTATAAAGTCCTGTCATAAGCTTCTGTTTGAATTCAGAGAACGCAATGAAGAATTCATTGATGAGCTGCTGGATAACTGTCTTGCCATGTGCGATACGCTTAACAGTCTCATGCATATAGGCGAAGAAAACAGCGAATACTATGGCAACGCCGTAGGCTGGAT